>JABIPV010000034.1 GCA_018699075.1 Kordiimonadaceae bacterium
AGAAAGAAAATTAGAAAATTGCGTAGAATTCGCCGCTGGAATGCTCGTTATGACAATCGTCCAGTGTTTATGGTTACCCCTGATCGCTATAGATACCAATATTAATCATTCTGATGTACCGCATGCCTAAGGCGTGCGGTACATTTTTAAATTTAATTAAGTTTCAGACGTCCACGTTTTTGGATCACCTGGCAATAAAGCGCCAAGATCAATTCCAACTTCCGTTTCAATCAGAGCATTAAGTTGGTCATTTAGCGACATGATTAACTTTTTATGTTTTTCAGGATTGAAAGCTAAGTTATTAAGCTCAAGTGGATCATTTTCAAGATCATATAATTCAAGATCATTACGCCCCATCAGCGAAGACCATGTGACAGGTTTGTGATGATCACCTGGTGTAAACCAACGGGAATATTTATATTTCTTGGTCATAATCCCCCGTCCCAATGTTCTGGTATCAAATTGAATAAAGTCATCTGGGAAAGTAAAGGCCATCTTCGGCGCACCTTTTTTCTCAGCTTCTTTTTGCAACATTCTAATTTTTTCAAGCCGAGAGTTACCTTGGGTCGTATTACTAAAGGATACAAGAAGTGCGTCTCTCTCCTTCGTAGGCTTACCATAGATAATATTAGAATAATCATGTCCTTTAAGACGCGCATCAATTTGTCTATAATCTTCGCCAACTAACCCCAGAAGTGTTGGTGCCAAATCAATGGAACTGAATAAAGCATTAGAAGATTGCCCTTTGTTACCGTCAGGATGTCTAACCACAAGTGGCACGTTTAGATTTTCCCGATACATAAACGGTCCTTTATGACGAAGGCCATGTGATCCACCCATTTCACCGTGATCAGATGTAAAAATAACAATGGTGTCATCAGCAAGCCCCATATCCTCTAATGAGGTTAAAAGTTCACCGACGATTTTATCTGAATCCACCAAACAAGCGGCATAGTAATTAAGAACATTTATACAGGCTTCTTCATCAGAAACGTCTTGTTCACCGTAAAAATATTGGCCTAGTTTAACAAACTCCATTTGCGCTTCCGGTTTGGTGCTGAGGTCATCCTTAAAATTATCGGGAACATCAAAACCAAAATCATGATTATAGGGGTATTGGTCTTGGGCGGGTCTCATTTCACTTACTAATCCCGGCCGCAATCTGGTTTTTGCCTGTTTTCCATTAGCATCTAACCACATAATATCATGAGGGTTTACAAAATTTACCGCAAGGAACCACGGGTCTTCACCTTCTTTTTGACGGTTTAGATAATCTTTGGCGTTGGCAAGTATTTCTTTATCTTTTTCAGCACCTTCGTAAACCACACCACCAGTATCTTTACCAGTGTGCCATTCGTCAAAACCGTATTCGGCTAATGCGTCATTATTATCTTCATCAAAACCAACGGAAAGATGCCATTTTCCTTTATAGGCGGTTTTATAACCGATTTTTTTAAACATCTGACCAATGGTAGGGGTGTTATCCGTATTTAAAACAGGATCTCCCTCACCTAGTCCAGGGTTAGTAAAAATGGTTGTATCCTGAACATGGCGCCCCGTATAAATAACTGACCTAGACGGTGCGCAGGAAAGCGTAGCAATATGGTTTTGTTCAAATGAAACGCCCTCCTTTGCAAATTGTTCACGTACTGGAAGGTTTAAGCCTTTTGGAAATGTCGCCCATGAGCGTTCCTGATCCATCATAATCATCAATACATTTTTATGACGTGATGATTTTTTTATGGCTTGTGCAGATGCCATATCTGTTGCAGTCGCGATCGTTATTCCCGCTGCAGCTACCCCTTTTGAAAATTCTCTTCTGGTTATTTTAGACATATTCTACCCTCTATTTAAAATCTTCGACATTTAAAATCTTCCGCAATCAACTTTCATTTTATCACCAGTCACTGCGCTTGACGCATCAGATGCGTAATATAAAGCGGCCTTGGCTACTTCTTCAGGTGCAACCCACCTTTTTAAGGCTGCAGGGTCCGTATAATTTTCCTTGGTAATTTCTTCTACTGGGCGACCTTCAGCTTCAGCACGACGTTCTAGTATACGGTCCATATTTTCACCCGATACCGCGCCAGGTAACAACGCATTTACTCTAACGTTAAAAGGCCCAACCTCACGCGCGACTGCTTCAGTCATGCCAACCATGGCAAATTTAGTCGCAGAATAAGCTGAGCGCATGGGATATCCCTGAATACCCATCAAAGATGACATATTTATGATTGATCCAGATTTTTGTTCACACATAATCCGTGCTGCCTCACGCATGCAGTACATAGCACCGAACAAATTAATTTCCGCACATTTACGCCATTGATCGACATTGACTTCCGCAATGGGGGAAACGGGGCCCGGGATACCTGCATTATTTATAAGGATGTCGATATTTCCAGTTATAGACTGTGCCTTGTTAAAAAGTGCTTGAACTTCTTCAAACTTCGACACATCACAAACGATGGCGGTACCTTTATTTCTGTTGGCCACATCATTAATTGATTGAAGGCTTCTACCTGCGACAACAATGTGGGCGCCATGATCGGCGAACATATCTGCACACGCGGCACCGATACCCGTTCCTCCACCCGTAATTATCGCAACTTTGCCTTCTAATGTTTTAGTCATATTAATTTTCCTTGTTCAAATTTTCTTGATGGATCAAAAAGCGGCATTTCCGGTTCTTTTCCCAATATATAATCACCCATTAATGAGGAAATATAGGGGCCGATGGTATATCCCCCCCTTACACAGCCAAGAATAAACGCATTATCACGTTTACCAAGTTTTCCTGCAAGAGGATAAAAGTCAGGTACATTTGCTTCAAAACCAGTCCATGAGCGCACTATTCGCACCTTAGCAAGTTTAGGAGCCGCAAATTTAGCCAATTGTAAATTTGGGATCAAACTATCCATTACCACTTTGCCACGCCCTTCGGACGGCTTACCAATACCTTGCCAACCTCCACCTATCAACACTGTACCGTTATTTTTTTGTTTCATGGTTAGCAGACCTGTGGCATGTCCTATTACTGAATTCATAAGCCGTGGAGCCCGCTCAGTAACAGACACAGTGTTCACACGCGCATTTACGGGAATATCTTCACCAATTAAAGAAACGGCCTCTTTTAACCAACCACCACAAGCAAATAATATTCGTTTAGTTTGTATTCTATTTTCGCCGGAAAGTATTTCATAACCAGTAGACGTTTCATTTATTTGAGTGATTTTAGTGTTTTCCATATAATTAATACCCAATTGCGTAATTCTTTTACGGTAATATTGCCCGGTTAACGATGAATTTGCATAGCCATCATCAGGGCAATAACTTGCCGCCACAATTTTTTGTGCCAAAGATGGTTCTTTTTCTTGTAAAATAGCAGGTGAAACAAAAGATATATTAGCGCCTGCCTCTTTCTTCATTGTCATTCGGTCATGCAGTAAATCGGCTTCCCGGTCATTAAAGGCAAGGGTGTATCCTCCCGTTTTATGGAAATCAACTTCTTGACCCATTTTTTGCCACATATCATGGCCTTTAATCGCGTAAGGCATTAATTTAACACGCTTAATTTGCATAGATAAAGTTCCGGCATTTACGCCGGATGCCCCTTGCCCCATATCTGACTGATCAATAATTATGGTGTTCATTCCCCCCTCGGATGCTCTTAATGCAGTGCCGCATCCCATAATGCCTCCGCCTATGACTGCCAAATCAAATATTTGTTTCATAATGGCGACACCCCCGGAATAGGAAGTTCATCATAATCCAGTTCATCCGATATTTCGTCCATACTAACGGGTCTTAGTGGTGGCCGTGCAGTAGGCAATCCAATTTCTTCACGGCTTTGATTGGTTATGCTCTCAGTTATCATGGCAAGGCTTTCTGAACAGAAGCGACCACCACACGGTCCCATTCCACACCTCGTCCCAGATTTAATTGAATTTGGTGAAACCGACCCTTTTATCAGTTCTATTTCAATTTCTTCGCGGGTTATTCCTTCGCAGCGGCAGACTTCAACATTTTTTCCTATATTCTCAATCAATCCGTTTTTTGGTATAGTAAGTGCCGTTGCCGCAATACCAAATGCCGCTTCTTCACCAAGAGATTTTAAGGCTTTATTGTGGTGATTAATTGTTTCGGATGTTGATCCTGTTAAATCTTCGACTGCAGCAATTGCCGAAAGCTCCCCACGATATGGGGCAGCTTGTACACCCAGAATTCCCGCATTATCACCGCAAGCATATAAATATTTTACAGTTGTACGTCCACATTGATCAATTGTCGGCACCCAGCCACCAAGAGTTTCATCATAATGATGGTCTGCTCCTGCCAATCTGGTTGCTTCGATTGCTGGAATTAAACCATGGCCTAAACAAACACTATCTGCTTCAACTAAAACATTAAGTTTTCTTTTTAAATAACCATACTTAGTGGTTTTTATTATATCCACATCTTGAACATATTCATTTCCATTAATGCTACTAAGAGCCGACTGCCAATGAAGAGGGATACCTTTAATGTGCAATTTAAATACCCACTTCACGCCCTGCCACAATAAACCGGGTTTTGAAATCATTTCTGCTGCGGCTTTTAGCCACTCAAAACGACTATTTAAAGTTACTACTGCGGATAACGTCCCCCCCAAACGAATAATTTCACTGGCTACAAAAAATACCAACGGTCCGCTTCCCGCAACGACTGTATTCTTGCCTGGCAGGATCATATGCTCTTTAAAAAGTGCCGTTGCCCCAGCCAACCCATATACACCTGGTAAAGTCCAACCGTTTAATGGAATGACACGTTCCTGCGCGCCCGTTGCAATGATTAAAGCTTTTCCTGACACGCTGCTTCGTTCACATACTCCTTGTAGACCTAATTGCCAAACATGCTCTTCATTTTGCTCTATTTGCCAAACACGGGTTTCAAACAGTATGTCAACTTCACTGCTTTTTACCCTTTGCCTTAATTTATCTCCTTTTAGGCTTGTCTCAGTCACGGGTGCAGATAAAATTGATTTTGATTTTACCCGCCATACTTGGCCACCTGCATCGCTTCCTTCATCAATAAGCAGAACATTTAAACCATAATGTTCAGCCGTTAAGGCTGCATTTGCACCTGCGGGACCTGCGCCTATGACGATTACATCATACATACGAGACCTTCTTGACAATTAAACCGTTTGAAGTTTTTGTTCGGCAAGCTTCAACTTTATAACCATCAACCTCAACAACGCATTCTTGACAGACACCCATGCCGCAGAACATACCCCGCGCAGTGTTTGAATTTGGCGCATTACGAAGATGAATTACACCGCGTCTTAATAAAGCGGCAGCAATCGTTTCGCCGTCATAAGCTTCCACAGTCTGATCATCGAAAGTAAAACTGATCTTTTCTGTTCTTTTAATCTGATCTGTGTTTTCACTGCTCATTATTAATATGAAATTCCAAGTTCATCAAAAGTTTTTTTAATGTTATCAATCACTTGTGGTGTTGCAGCATGAACCGGTTCACGCGGTACGCCTGCGGGTTGACCGATTAAATTAAGCGCTGCTTTAAACGAAGCTGGCCATGTTGAATTACCCATGAGAAGTTCATATAAAACCGTAAGTTTATAGTGAATATCTGCCATTTTAGCATCTGGTGCTTGTTTAGCGATACTCGCTATATTGGCTGTATCTGCACCTAAAAACTCTGGTCCTGTCGCAATAAATCCATGCGCACCAAGGGCAATACCCGGCATAATATAGTGACAAGGACCAACCATGATCGCCATTTTATCAGCAAACCTTTTGATCATATGAGTATGGTGGAAATAATCACGGTTACTTTCTTTTATGCCAATAATAGGGGCGACCCCCATTATCGCTTCAATATCATCTAAAGATAAATCCAGTCCGGCGCGGCGCGGTGAATTATAGGCAACAATTGGCATATCAATCGCTTTGTCCAATGCTTCAAAACGGGTAAGTAGTTCATCCCGAGTGGCTTTTAATACATATGTTTGTGGCATTGATAATACTGCCGACGCGCCATTTTCTTTGGCTTGTAAGGCAAAATCAACACTGGTTTTTAGTGTTGGGGCAGAACAGCCGGTTATAATTGGTACTCTACCGGCCGAAGTATCAACCGCTAAGCGGGTCAAACGCCCTTTTTCCGCTGCAGATAATGCCCAGCTTTCACCGTTATCACCGGAAACACAAATGGTTGTCGCCCCTTGACCGATTAACCAATTAACCAGATCCTGAAACGCATCTTCCATTATGTCACCCGCTTGGTTGAATGGGGTCACAACTGCAGGCACAAAGCCATGGAGGTCTTCTTTTTTCATTCTTAATCCTTTAATTCTACATGATAAACTGACCCTGTTTGGGCCTCAATTATATAAAGCGTATCGCCATTAAATATGACACTGGTGACCCATAATCCTTCAGGTAGTTCGATCACAGCCTTTGTGTCACCAAATATATTGTAAACATAAACCCGTCCCGCCTGCGCATGGGCAACAGCAAGGTTTCCATTTTCGTGTACGGCTAATCCATCAGGACCTAAACCGCCAGACATTTGCACGAAGTTCCCGACCATTGGCCACTGCGGATCAGGGTAATCCGCTAAGAAACGCCACACAGCATTTGCCCTTGTCGCCGCAAGATAAACCAGCTTTCCATCAGGACTAAGCGCGATCCCATTAGGATAAGGTACATTCGAGAGCACATGAACGAGGGTACCGTCAGTTTTATAGCGAAATACATTGCCTGTCGGATCACTTAAGCTTGTTCTGCCGGAATCCGTGAACCAAACATCGCCGTTAGGGGCAATTGTAAGATCGGAAAGTCCTTTGAATTTTTGACCTTCAAATTCCGTGGCCAGCGTCTTAAATTCATTGGTTCCATTATATTCAAGCAGTCCTTTTTTATAATCACTAATGATAAATTTACCGTCACCCATATGTTTTATAGAATGCGGCTCCCCATCATAGGTTTTATGCAGGTTCCATTTGCCATTTTTATTAATACGAAAAATTCGACCATATGGTACATCAACCAGCCACATATTACCCAGATCACCAAAACATGGGCCCTCTAGAAATGAATGAAGTTTTTGGCCGGGTCTCGTCATTTTCACCCAAGGAGTTGGCTTACCTTTATAATGAAACATATTTGGCAGCTTTGACCACAGTTCAGCGGTTAAATATTCCGTCATGCGATTACTCCTTTTTCTTTCAACTGGACAATTTCATCCGTTGAATAGCCTAAATCTTTTAAAATTTCAGCCGTATGCTCACCGAATCCTGGTGGCGGTGATGTAATTTTAGCACCATTTTTAAAAGCAAAAGCCGCCTTTGGTAAAATAGGTGCGTGTTTATCACCCTCAGCCATTTCACTTTGATGAAAATAATTTCTAAGTTGTGGATCTTCTATAGCCTCAGCTAATGACCTGTGTCTCTCTGCTGGTAAGCTATGTTGATGAAAAATATCTTGCCACTTTGCTGCCGTTTTATCTTTTAATATATTTTGAAGTTCTGATCTAATTTCTTTTGATTTTGCCCAAAGACTTTCCCAATCGTCGGTGTCTTTTAAGTGATTGGATATTTTATAGCCGCTATCTTCGATTACTTTCCACAAGCGTCTGTTCTGGTCTGGCGTAAAAGCCCCCATCATTAAAATACCATCGGTGGTCTCGTAAGATGATATACCAGCTTCTTTGTCACGCTTTACTTTTACGGGGTAAGCGGCAGCGGCAGCTTCTGGTGCCATTAAAGTCATGGCCACCTCTAACATAGACGTACTGATATATGTACCCTCACCCGTTTGCGCCCGTTGATGAAGCGCCGCCGAAATTGCAAAGGCCGCATTATAGCCAGCTGCATAATCAACAAAGGAAACTCCCGGCTTATGACCAGCGGATTGATCAATGATACCGCTTGTCGCCTGAATTACATTATCATATGCATTTACTTTTGCTTTTGGTCCTTTATCACCGAAACCTGAAAGTGAACAATAAATAAGAGTGGGGTTTAATTCCTTTAAATCATTATAACCCAATCCAAGCTTATCCAGCGCGCCTGTGCGGTAGTTTTCCACGAATATATCTGTATCAAGCACCAGTTTTTTAAGGATTTCTTGGCCTACATTTGTTTTCAAATCAAGAGTAATAGCCTTTTTATTAGACGCTTGAACCTGATAGTTTAGGCCGCGTAATACTTGATTTTGCGCTTCATCCGGGCCCCGTCCCCGTGCACAATCGGGATTGTTCGGATCTTCTACTTTAATTACGTCAGCCCCAAGCAAAGCAAACTGATATGTGCAGAAGGGTCCTGCGAGTACGTGGGTTAAATCGAGAACTTTTATATTTTCAAATGGCCTTGTCATAGTTATCTTTATATTCCCTATTGTTTTTTTATTCAATAAGTTTTATATTTAAATATAAGTTTTATATACAAAACAATCATGATTAGGCTTTACGACAATGTCACACGTTCTACATAGAAATATAAGTATAAAAGTACCTACTGTCAAAAGTGCGGAAGGTAATTATCTTATTGATGATACTGGGAAAAAATATTTAGACGCCAGCGGCGGTGCGGCTGTATCGTGCCTTGGTCATACAAATAAGCGGGTAATTAATGCGATCAAAGACCAACTTGATAAAGTTTCCTTCGCCCATACGGGGGTATTTACGAACGAACCCGCCGAAGAACTGGCCAGTTATTTAATTGAAAATGCACCACAAGGTTTCGGCAACGGCAGGGCAATGTTTTTGGGTTCAGGATCAGAAGCCATGGAAGCAGCGTTAAAACTTGCCCGTCAATATCACCTTGAACGTGGTGATCATAAACGTTCAAAAATCATCGCCCGCGATAAATCATATCATGGAAACACACTTGCTGCTCTCGCCACCGGAGGACATAAACAACGCCAAGAACCTTTTTCACCGTTACTGATTGATGTGGCCCATATTCCGCCTTGTTATAAATACCGTTACAAGAAAGAAGAAGAAAGTGAACAAGAATTTGGCCTACGAATGGCAAATACTCTTGAAGAAGAAATCATCACGCAAGGCCCGGAAAATGTTGCGGCCTTTGTCGTGGAGCCCGTTTCAGGTGCGTCCCTAGGTGCAGAACCCGCCGTTAAAGGTTACTTTAAGCGCATCCGTGAAATATGTGATCAATATGGTGTCCTACTCATTGCCGATGAAGTGATGTGCGGCATGGGTCGCACTGGATATTTATTCGCTATGGAAGCGGAAGATACCTGCCCCGATATTATCACCATCGCAAAAGGTCTTGGCGCGGGTTATCAACCAATAGCCTCTGTAATGGCATCGGAAAAAGTCATTAAAGCCATTGAGGATGGCAGTGGTAATTTATGGAACGGTCATACTTATATGAGCCACGCCATTGCCTGCGCGGGTGCGCTGGCGGTATTAAAAGTGATCGAAGAAGATCAGCTTCTTGGCGCTGTAAGATTACAAGGCGAAAAGCTTAAAAAGATGCTGACGGATACTTTCGCCAATCATCCCAATATTGGTGATATTCGTGGTCGTGGTCTTTTTTGGGGTCTAGAAATTGTCAAAGACAAAAAAACCAAACAACCTTTTCCTGCTGAATTAAATCTTGCGGGTAAAATTAAATCTAACATTCTGGACCGTGGAATGTTGAGTTACCCGTCACAAGGCTGTGTTGATGGTAAAAGTGGTGATCATATTTTACTCGCCCCTCCCTACACCGTCAGTGATGAAGAACTGGATATAATCATCGACATTACCCAAAAATCACTTCAATCCCAATTAGATAAGATAAAAGATCATGACTAAAACCATAATAACCTGTGCCGTTACCGGAAATTTAACCAGCAAAGAAATGCATCCGGGCCTTCCTGTGACACCAAAAGAAATCGCAGAAGCCGCCCTTGGTGCTGCGGACGCTGGTGCATCAATTGTTCATTTACATGTGCGTGACCCTGAAACAACAAAAGGATCAATGGAATTTGCCCTTTATGAAGAAATGGTCGGACGCATACGTGACAAAAACCAAGATGTCATTTTAAACCTAACTACTGGCGAAGGCGGTAGATTTGTTCCTTCAAAAGATGATCCAAAAATTGCCGGGGAAAATTCAACACTTTGTCGGCCGGAACTTCGTGTATCCCATGTTGAAAAACTAAAGCCGGAAATATGTACGCTAGACCTAAACACCATGTGGTCGGGACAAGCGGCCGTGATCAACACACCGGATAATTTAAAAATCATGGCCGAACGTATTTATGCCGCAGGTGTGATGCCGGAAATTGAAATTTTTAACAGCAGCGATATGCATCTACTCAATCATTTTGTCAAAGAAGGTGTGATTAAAACCCCCGTCATGGTTCAAATGGTGCTTGGCGTACGGTTTGGTGCCGTAGCCAATACAGAAACCATGATGTTCTTAAAATCTCAGCTTCCTGAAGGTTCCATCTGGAGCGCGTTTGGCATTGGCAGAATGGAATATCCAATGCTCGCTCAGTCATATGTACTAGGCGGCCATGTGCGGGTAGGCATGGAAGATAATCTACATATCAAAAAAGGTGAGCTTTGCCGTGATAATGCACAACTGGTTGAAAAAGCAGTGGATATACTTGAAAATCTTGGCGGCACTGTTGCGTCGCCTTCTGACGCAAGGAAGATATTAGGACTTTGATTATTTTAGCCCTTATAGCCCAGATCGCGAGAAATTTCATGTGCCGTTTTTGTAACGGCGGGCACATAGAACTGGTCGAGTTTATCAAAATCAAAACCACTATCCGGTCCCGAAATATCAATCACAGCTATAACCTGACCCGTTTCGTCAAAAATTGGCGCTGTAATGATAGATCCACCCCGTTGAGAAAAACCACGGGAAATGACAAAACCGTCTTTTCTCGCCTGCTCAATGCGTTCTATCAATTGATCAATGTTTTTGGGCGTGTGACTTGTCAAACTTTCAAAAACTGTGTCCGCAAAAAGTTCACGAATTTCTTCTTCGTCCATATTACCAAGCAACAACCAGCCAAGTGCACTGGCATAAACCGGACGTCTGTCACCAGTGGAAATGTTACTGACAAAGGATGTTTTGGAAATAACATTATCCAAATAAAGCACGTCACTACTTTCAAGAATTGCCAGATGACTGGAAACTTCAGTCTGATCACGCAATTTTTCCAAAAAGGGCTTGGCAATCTTAATAATATCCTGTCTATTAAGGTAAGAAAAACCAAGGCTGAGAATTCTTGGCCCCAGGTCGAAAAGTTTGTCACCTTTATCGGTACTGAGGAAACCCAAATGACGCAAAGTATATGTAATTCTAAAAGCAGAAGAGCGGGAAACACCAAGTTTTTTACCGATCTCAGCAATGGTAAGTGGTTTATCACTGAGCGCGATAATTTCAAGCACTCTGAGGCCCCGCGCTAAGCCGGGCACAAAATATCTATTATGATTTTTATGAAGACTATCAGACATAAAATTTCTCATTAAATTGTTTTATATAAAAAACTTAAGGACAAGCAATGACACAAGCAGAAGCAAAAAGCAACCTTCTCATCGCAACAAATGAAGATACAGTAGGGCCATACTATCCTATATCTTTATGTGATAATGACAGTATGGACTTAACCGTAATCCGCAGCGGTATAGTTCACGAGCCAGAGGGCGAAAAAATAATCATAAATGGCTGCGTTACTGACATAAACGGTGAATTAGCCAATGGCTCTTTACTTGAATTCTGG
This sequence comes from Kordiimonadaceae bacterium, assembly GCA_018699075.1. Classification (GTDB taxonomy): domain Bacteria; phylum Pseudomonadota; class Alphaproteobacteria; order Sphingomonadales; family Emcibacteraceae; genus Pseudemcibacter. The sequence goes on from JABIPV010000034.1 coordinate 11,745, forward strand.
CAGCCAAATGCCGCTGGTATTTACCGAACACCCAATAATGAAAATCATGAACTGATTGATCCATGGTTTGTGGGTTATGCAAGGCATAGAACCAAAGACGGTAATTTTACTTTAACCACCATAAAACCGGGTTCAAGTGGCGACAGAGCGCCCAATATTACCTTAACTATTTTTTCCGACGGCATCATGAGGATTGTCACGCAGCTCTTTTTTGAAGGCGAGCCTGCTAATGAAACTGACCCGCTACTTTTATCAATTCCCGAAGAAATGCGTTCTCGGTTGATGATTAAAAAAACGGACGACGGAACTTATAATATAAATGTTATTATGGCTGGTGATAATGAAACACCATTCTTTGATGATCTATTAAGCTAAAGGAAATTAAAATGACTATATTAGGTAGAAAAATAGAAATCG
>JABIPV010000398.1 GCA_018699075.1 Kordiimonadaceae bacterium
AAATTGATTTTTACAATATGACAAGCTTGGATGATGTTCATGATGTTGATGAGCATGCGCGGCAGATTTCAACTGAGCTAGTAACAGGGTTTTTAAAATAATATGGAAACAATATTATCATTCGGCCAAATAATTTTGGCATTTTTAGCTGTACTTACAGTTCTGGTATTTGTCCATGAATGGGGGCACTATATAGTCGCGCGTATCAATGGTGTACGTGTCGAAGTATTTTCAATCGGTTTCGGCCCAGAGGTTTGGGGGTTCAATGATAAAAAAGGGACCCGTTGGAAATTTTGTTGGATACCTTTAGGTGGATATGTAAAGTTTTTTGGTGATGCTGGGGAAGCTAGTACACCCGGTGATAAAGTAAAATCCATGACTGAAGATGAAAAAAAAGTTTCATTTCATCATAAAAGATTACATCAAAAAGCAGCAATTGTATTTGCGGGACCAGCGGTTAATTTCTTATTTGCAATTTTAATCATTGCCGGAATGTTTTTTACCTATGGCCGTACTGTAATTGCCCCGGTAGTAGGGGAAGTGATTGAGGGCGGTTCAGCAGAAGAAGCAGGTTTAATGGCAGGTGATAGAATAATATCGATTGACGGTGAAGAAATATTAAGTTTTCAAGAAATTAGAGAACACCTTCTTTTTAAAGTTGATGATGAAGTTTCCTTGGTCGTAGAAAGAAATTTAGATGTTCTAAATTTGAATTTCACTTTAAGTATGGTTGATGATCAAGATATTTTAGGTAAGGCGACAAAAGTGCGCCAAATTGGCATACGTAGTGATCCTACTGAGCGAAAACTAATTAATTATGGTCTATTTTCATCCTTATGGCAGGCAACGATTGAAACTAAGAATTTAACCATGCGCAATTTGCAAGGCCTAGGACAAATAATTTCTGGTGATCGTTCAGCAAAAGAATTGGGCGGACCCATCACGATTGCAAGAGTTGCAGGAAAAACCGCAGAGTACGGAATTGTATCGCTTATTAATTTTGCGGCCTTAATATCTATTAGTCTTGGAATGATTAATTTATTCCCTATTCCGATGTTAGATGGTGGACATTTACTCTATTATGCTATAGAGGCTGTAATGCGCAGAAAAATAAGCGATACGGCACAAGAATTTGGTTTTAAAATTGGGCTGGCTCTTGTATTAAGTCTAATGGTATTTGCAACTGTTAATGATTTAACACGATAAGATAATTAATGATTAATTAGGGTAAATTTTAGTGATTTTTAAGCAAAATAAATTTTCGTCTTTTTGTATTTTAATACTGGCATTGGTTCTGCATTTTAGTATTGCTAATTATTCTCACGCACAGGAAGTTAATACAGGGTCCGATGCTTTAGACCAAGGTATTGAAATTACAGAAATAGAAATTACTGGTAACCAGCGTATTGAAGAAAGTACGATTGAATCTTATTTGCTGTTAAACATTGGCGATACTTATACCGAGCTCTCTGGTGATACATCCCTCAAAAGATTATATAATACAGGTTTGTTTTCTGATGTTGATATAGGACGAAGAGGATCAGTTCTAGTAGTTGAAGTTTCTGAAAACCCAATTATCAATCGTATTGCTTTTGAAGGTAATAAATTTAAAAACGATGAAGATCTATATGAAGAAATTCAATTGCGGCCACGAGTTGTTTTTTCTCGTACTAAAGTAAGAGGGGATGTTTCACGTCTTCTTGAAGTGTATAGACGTGGCGGACGCTTTGCCGCATCGATTGAACCAAAAGTTATTCAATTAGAACAAAATCGTGTTAATCTGGTTTTTGAAATTTCGGAAGGCGCAAAAAGCACTATCGGTAAGATTAACTTTATGGGCAATAAAGTATATAACAATGATATACTGCGTTCTAAAATGGTCTCAGTGGAAAGTCGTTGGTGGAAGTTTATGGCTTCCGAAGATACTTACGATCCGGACCGTTTAAATTTTGATAAACAATTATTAAGAGATTTTTACCGAGAACAAGGTTATGCAGATTTTAGGGTTACATCAGCAGTCGCGGAATTGTCACCAGATAAGCTTTCTTTTTATATAAATATATCCGTAGAAGAAGGTGAATTATATAATTTTGGCGCCATTTCCGTCGAAAGTGAAATTGAAGAGTTAAAAGACTTAGAACTTGAAAAGCTTGTTTATACAGTTGAGGGAGATCAATTCGATTCAACAGCGATTGATGATAGTGTTGAACTTTTAACAGATGTTGCTGGCTTGCGTGGCTATGCATTTGTAGATATTCGACCTTCCGTTAGGCGTAATCGTGAAGAAAGAACGGTTGCGATAACCTATGTGATAAATGAAGCACCACGCGTTTACGTAGAAGAAATTAAGATTATTGATAATGTTAGAACCCACGACAAAGTAATTCGCCGTGAAATGCGCCTTGTTGAAGGTGATGCTTATAATTCATCAAAATTAAAAAGATCAGAAATTAGAATACAAAGTCTTCAATTTTTCAAAGAAGTGAATATTGAACAGCTTGAAGGAACTGAAGAAGATAAAACTATTCTTGAAATTACTGTGGAAGAACAACCAACAGGGGAACTATCAGTTGGCGCTGGCTATTCTAGTTTTGAAGGTTTTATGGTCAACTTCAGTGTTGCAGAACGTAATTTATTGGGTAAAGGTCATCAAGCAAGGCTTGGTGCAACGATCTCTAAGCGCCGCAAACAAATTGACTTTAGTTTTACGGAACCATTTTTCTTGAATCGTCAGGTTGCGGCAGGATTTGATGTTTATCTAAGAGATACAAATTTTATTGAAAGTGGATTTAGAAGTAAGGCAATAGGTGGTTCACTTCGTACAGCCTTCCCGATTGCCGAATATATTATTATGTCACTTTCTTACGGGGTTAAAAAAGAAGAAGTTCTTATTAGTTTATCTTCTGATAGTCCATACTTAGCAGGTAATTCAGGAGACTTTTTCACATCATTCGCCAGTTTTGCACTTGCCTTTGACAGTTTGGATAATCGTCAAAAACCAAACACTGGTAATCGTGCTGTGCTTACACAACAATTTGCAGGTATTGGCGGAAATGTAAATTATTTAAAAACAATTTTGGAATATGATTTTTATTACCCTATTTATAAGCACTGGATTTTTAACTTTAATGCAGGAGCTGGTCACACACAGGGCATGGGAAGTAAAATCAGAATTAATGACCGCTTTTTCCTAGGGAACCCGAGAATGCGCGGATTTAAAGAATCCGGCGTTGGCCCGAGAGAAGGAAGTGTACGATTTAGTAAGCCTTACGATGGTTTGTCACTTGGTGGTAATACATACTATAAAGCAACAGCGGAACTGTTTATACCACTCGGTGGTGGTGCTCGTGACCTTGGTGTTGAAGCAAGTGCTTACGTAGATGCAGGGGCATTATTTAACATTGATGAAGAAGATAGCTTGATATCTAAATCAGGCGTGCTATATAGATTGCTTGGAAATAGTCCTACCCCAAGAGTATCGGTAGGTATAGGTTTTTCATGGGCATCGCCGTTTGGACCATTTAGAATTGATTTGGCCAAGGCAATTAAGAGTGAAGAGAGCGATGAAAAAGAGTTTTTCCAATTTAACGTCGGAACGAGATTTTAATATGATAAAGAATTCAAAATTGAATATAATATTTACTATAGTGTTAGCCGTAATTTCTGCTTCATTATTCACGAGTGTATCTAATGCACAAACAATACCAACAACAAAATTAGCTGTCGTTGATAGTACTTTGATAGCCTCAAATTCTGCGGTTGCTAAGGATATTAAACGCCAAGTAGCCGCGCTTCAAGGTGAAATGCAAACGGAATTGACAACTAAAGAACTTGCTCTGAAAACAGAAGATGATGCTATCAAAGCTCAAGCTGCTATTCTTCCTCCTGAAGCGTTACAGCAAAAAAGAGAAGTGTTTCAGATAAAAGTACTAGATTATCAGCGTGATGTTCAAATTAAAAGTCGCCAACTTGAAGTTGCTATTGCCAACGCAAATGCAGCAGTTGAGCGTGAATTAAAACCAATATTTCAAAGTGTATTGCAAACAACTGGTGCAACGATGCTGATGGACAAAACAATTGTTATTGAACAGGTTCCGGGACTTGATGTTACAACAATGATCATTGAAATGCTTGATTTAAGTTTACCTTCAGTTTTGGTTGAATTACCACCTGCACCTGATTTAGCACAAGCAGGTGTTGTACCTGCAGCTAATTAAATTTAAAATAAATAACTTTAATTAAACCTGCCATGTAGATGGCGGGTTTTTTTATTTAAATATGATACTTTAAATATATAATTAGGTTATTATACTAATGAAAAATAATTTGAATAATATAATGGAAGTTTTATGACGGACTCAGTGGTTGAAAAAATTGATGATATTGACATTAATCGAATTAAAGAACTAATCCCCCATCGTTACCCGATGTTGCTGGTGGATAAATTAAAAGACATTCATTTAGGTGAAAAAGCAGTAGGAATTAAAGCCGTTACTGTGAATGAACCATTCTTTCAGGGGCATTTTCCTGAAAAGCCTGTTATGCCGGGTGTATTAATCGTAGAAGCTATGGCCCAAACTGCTGCGGCTCTGGTGATGCTCACATTAGGTAGCGATGCAGAAGGTAAGCTGGTTTATTTTATGTCCATAGACGGTGCAAAATTTCGTAAGCCTGTTGTACCAGGTGATATGTTAGAGCTACACGTTCAAAAGGAACAAAACCGTAGAAGCATATGGAAGTTTTCGGCACAAGGAAAAGTTGACGGTAAGGTGGTCGCTGAGGCAACTTATACTGCAATGATAGCAGGTTAAGAAATTATCATGTCCGATCAATTCAAAATGCTCCATACCATGATCCGGGTCAGAGACCTTGAAAAATCAATTACTTTTTATTGTGATCATTTAAAAATGCACTTGATCAAACGCAAAGATTATCCTAGCGGAAAATTTACTTTGGCGTTTGTTGGATATGGTGATGAGGAAACGAATACCGTCGTAGAACTAACCCATAATTGGCAACAAGACAAAGATTATGATCTTGGAAATGGCTTTGGTCATCTTGCCATAGGCGTTGGTGATATTTACGGGGTATGTGAAGGTTTAGAAAAAATAGGCATTGAAGTGCCGCGCAAACCGGGACCTATGAAACATGGCACCACTTTAATTGCCTTTGTTAAAGATCCCGACGGTTATATGATAGAGCTTATTGAAAAATAAAAAAACCCGGCTATCAAAGCCGGGTTTTTGTTTTAGTATATTCAGCCTAAATCTGGGTTCTGGGGAATGCACAGCATAATCGGAACCAAATTCAAACGAGCTTATCTTTTATCAATATCCACATAGTTGCGTTCTTCTTCACCGATAAACAGTTGGCGCGGACGTCCGATTTTTTGTGTTGGGTCCTTGATCATTTCCCCCCACTGTGAAATCCGACCTACTGTACGCGCTAATGCAAACAATACAGTGAACATGTCAGTTGGGAAGCCCATAGCTTTAAGAATGATACCTGAATAAAAATCAACATTGGGGTATAGTTTCTTTTCAATGAAGTATGGATCTTCAAGTGCGATACGCTCTAGCTCTTTAGCAACATCAAGAAGTGGATCATTCACACCTAATTCTTCTAGAACATCATGTGCTGCTTGTTGAAGAACTTTGGCACGAGGATCAAAGTTTTTATATACTCGATGACCAAATCCCATAAGACGGAAAGGATCATTTTTATCCTTTGCACGTTTGATATATTCAGGAATATTTTCAACGCTACCAATTTCACTCAACATTTTAAGACAGGCTTCATTGGCACCGCCGTGAGCTGGGCCCCAAAGTGAGGCAATACCGGCGGCTATACATGCAAATGGGTTTGCACCGGATGAACCTGCAAGGCGAACTGTAGAAGTCGATGCATTTTGTTCATGGTCTGCGTGAAGGATAAAGATTTTATCCATAGCATCAGCAAGAGTTTTACTGACTTTATATTCTTCACATCCCGGGACACCAAATGTCATATAAAGAAAATTTTCTGCATAGTTAAGGTCATTGCGTGGATATACAAACGGTTGGCCGATTGAATATTTAAATGTCATAGCAGCAATAGTTGGAATTTTGGCAATTAATCGGTAAGAAGCAACACGGCGTTGTTCTGAATCGTTAATATCTGTGCTGTCATGATAAAAGGCCGACATAGCGCCAACAACGCCACACATGATGGCCATAGGGTGAGCATCGCGACGGAAGCCACCGAAGAAGCGGTTTAGCTGTTCATGAACCATTGTATGATAGGTAATATCATGTTTAAATTTATCACTTTGTTCTTTATTTGGCAGTTCACCATTTAAAAGAAGATACGCGACTTCAAGGAAATCACTTTTATCTGCAAGCTGGTCAATTGGATAACCACGATAAAGAAGTTCACCTTTATCTCCATCAATGTATGTAATCGCGCTTTCACAGCTGGCTGTTGATGTAAAGCCTGGGTCAAATGTAAACATATCTGTATCGCGATATAACGTATGGATATCAATGACGTCAGGACCAGTTGAGCCACCATAAATCGGTAGCTCGTAAGTTTTTCCACCTACGGTTAAAGTAGCAGTATCACCCGTTACTGTTTTCTTGTATTTATTATCCATATGTCCTCATCCTTATTTATCTGAATTATGTCGTTATTATCATAACAGTTAATTTTATTGCTTATAACTTATTTAATAAACAAATGCTTACTTTTCTTTAATTTATCACGTTTTTAATGTTGATCCTTGATCCTCGTTAAACTTTCTTCTTTTCCTAACCAATCTAAGACTTCGGAAATTCCTGGTGAAACGTTACTGCCAGTAAGGGCCGCCCTTAAAGGTTGTGCCACTTTACCAAATCCTATTTCTTCGGTTTCAACGAATTTTTCGATGGTAGATTGTAAAGTATCTTTGTTCCAATCACTTACTTCGCATAATTGCGAGTGTATTTTACCAAGAACCACCTTTGCATCATCATTTAAAGCCTTCATGGCTTTTGGTATTATTATTAGCGGACGAGAAGCAAACAAGAATGCAGCATTATCCGCTAAATCGATTAAGTTCTTTGCCCGGTTCTTTAATTCGCCGAGGGCATTTTGCAAAGTTGCTTTTTCATCATCCGTTAATGAGCGTTCTAATTTTTGTTCTAAAAAAGGTAAGCAACCATTTGCCAGTGTTTGATCACTAGCTGTTTCACGCATATAAATACCGTTTAAATTTTCAAGTTTGGTAAAATCAAAACGAGAAGGTGATTTCCCGACGCCATCAAGATCAAACCATTCGATGGCTTGAGTTTCAGAAATAACTTCATCATCACCATGGCCCCAACCAAGACGGAGTAGATAGTTTTTAAGTGCATCCGGCAAATACCCCATGTCGCGGTAGGCATCAACACCAAGCGCACCATGGCGCTTGGAAAGTTTGGCACCGTCAGGACCATGAATTAGAGGAATGTGTGCATATATGGGAAGTTCCCAACCAATAGCTAAAATGAGTTGAGCTTGTCTTGCCGCATTTGTTAAATGATCATCACCGCGAATTACATGCGTAACGCCCATATCGTAATCATCAACAACAACGGATAACATATAAGTAGGCGAACCATCAGCGCGCAGCAAGATCATGTCATCTAATTGCTCATTTTGTGTGATGACATCGCCTTGGACCAAATCAGCAATAAGTGTTTGCCCTTCTTTTGGTGCCTTAAAGCGGATTACAGGATCAACACCTTCAGGTGCTTCCGATCTGTCGCGGTCACGCCAACGGCCATCGTAGCCTAGCGGGCGTCCTTCAGCCTTTGCTGTTTCGCGCATCTCGGTCAGTTCTTCTTTGGAAGAGTAGCAACGATATGCTTTACCTTGCGCAAGAAGTTTGTGTACGATCTCTGCATGACGTTCACGATTAGCATATTGAAAAACAACCTCATTATCGGCTTTTAAGCCTAACCAATTAAGGCCTTCAAAAATAGCATCAACCGCTTCATCAGTTGATCTCTTTCGGTCAGTATCTTCCACTCGAATACGAAATTCACCACCATGATGGCGCGTGAATAGCCAATTGAATAGAGCGGTTCTGGCTCCACCAATGTGTAAAAATCCCGTAGGGGATGGTGCAAATCGAGTTACTACTTTCTTCATTTGAGTTACCATGAAGCTCCGGTTGTTTTAAATTTTGATTTAACACAGCGAAATAAATGAGATGTATTAGAAAATACATATTTTATATAAATGTCATCACTGCTTGATTTTGTTGAACTTTTATTAGCATATAATAGGGCAGAAATGGAAGCTTTTTTTGAAAAAAAAGTTTGCGATATTATTTGGGGAGCATCTTATTCTATCAACCATAAATTATTTTAAGTCACAGTTTTACTTGGAACATGAGCAATATGTGCTGATGATTCCCATTTTATTAGGTATTGGAGTTGGTGTATTTTTTTCTGGGTATATTCATTTTAATTTTTTCATGGTTTCAATTTGTTCAATTGTAGGCTTTTTTACTGCGTTATTAATCGGTCAAAAATTTCCATTTTTAAAATATTTAATTTTG
>JABIPV010000033.1 GCA_018699075.1 Kordiimonadaceae bacterium
ATTTATTTATGAATAAGAATTTTAAAGGATGCTTTTACAATGACCGAATTTACAGATTATAAAGTTACCGATATATCATTAGCAGGCTGGGGCCGTCGTGAAATAAATATCGCAGAGACTGAAATGCCTGGCCTTATGGCATTACGTGATGAGTTTGGTGACAGCCAACCACTCGCTGGCGCAAGAATCGCTGGTTGTTTACATATGACAATTCAAACAGCTGTTTTAATGGAAACTTTAACAGCACTTGGTGCTGAAGTACGTTGGTCATCATGTAATATATTTTCAACTCAAGATCATGCAGCGTCGGCAATGGCGGATGCAAATATCCCTGTTTTTGCTTGGAAAGGCCTTACAGAGGAAGAATTTAACTGGTGTATACGTGAAACAATCGTTGGACCTGATGGATGGCGTCCAAATGTAATCCTTGATGATGGTGGTGATCTAACAGCTATGATTTATGAGGATTTCCCTGAGCTTCTTGATGATATTAAAGGGATTTCTGAAGAAACAACAACAGGTGTTCTTCGTCTATATCAAATGGAAAAAGAGGGTCGCTTAACGGTTCCTGCTATTAATGTGAATGATAGTGTAACTAAATCAAAATTTGATAATCTTTATGGTTGTCGCGAAAGTCTTGTAGACGGTATTAAACGTGCGACAGATGTTATGCTAGCCGGTAAAGTTTGTGTAGTTGCTGGCTTCGGTGATGTTGGCAAAGGTTCTGCTGCCTCACTTCGCGGACAAGGTGCACGAGTTCTTGTAACTGAAATTGACCCAATTTGTGCGCTTCAAGCCGCAATGGAAGGTTATGAAGTTGTAACAATGAATGATGCCGCCTCGCAAGGAGATCTGTTTGTAACATGTACGGGTAACTTTGATATTATTACTATTGATCATATGCGTGAAATGAAAGACCGAGCGATTGTGTGTAATATAGGGCATTTCGATTCAGAAATTCAAATAGCTGCCCTCGAAAATTATCCTTGGGAAGAAGTTAAGCCACAAGTTGACGAAGTGATTTTCCCAGACGGAAAGCGCCTCATTGTTCTTGCTAAAGGGCGTTTGGTAAACCTTGGTTGTGCTACTGGTCACCCTAGCTTTGTAATGAGCGCATCTTTTACAAACCAAGTACTAGCACAAATGGAACTTTATAATAATAATGATAGTTATGAAAATAAAGTTTATGTGCTTCCGAAGCATTTGGATGAAAAAGTGGCTTCGCTTCATTTGGATAAACTTGGTGTTAAACTCACTAAACTAAGTAAAGAGCAAGCAGAATACATTGATGTTAGTACGGAAGGACCGTTTAAACCCGAGCATTATCGTTACTAACATAAGGCAAAAAATCTTATTTAAGCCCGTTTTATGATTGATTATTTCTCTTTACAGATAATTAATCGTGAACGGGCTTTTCTTTTTATATATAAGGCGTTATTTTAAAAAAGTATAAGTCTAGAATTATTACCGTGAAGGGGTCATAAAATTCACTTGCTTAATCGATTGAATGTATTGTTGTTGTCCGTTGTATTATTTGTGATGAATACTACACTTGCCAATGCGGCTTTTTTTGATTTTGGTTCTGACCAAAACAATCAAGTCATGAATGTACTCTTTATCTTTTTCTTATTGGTACTTAGCATTATTATTTGGATGGCTATAGATCGCAAAAAAAATGCAGAAAAATTAAGAAAAATAAAAATTAATCAAAGTTATTTGAAACAAATGATCTCCCATAAACAAGATAGTTTTTATTTGTGGGATAGTAATGGAGAGTTAATTTTAAATTCTGATATTGATATTTATTTTGAAGATGGAACGTCTCCTGAAGATATTGAAGACTTAAAAAATAGATTTACTGTTGTTGATCAGGCTAAGTTTGCAGCTAACTTAAATAGTTTATTATCTACAGGAACTGAATTCTCTCAGACTGTGGACCTTGATCAATTTAATATGCATTTATTAATATCAGGAGACTGTATTAATATTTCAGATTTTGGGCAAAAATGTTTTGTTGTTTGGTTTAAGGATAATACCATCTCTGAAAAAATTCAGAGATATCAAACGCTTGAGTCATCAGAAACCAGTGAAAGAGCTCAGCTTCTTGAAAAAGCATTAAATAAAGCTACTTTCCCGATATGGATTAGAGGGGAAGATTTAAATATTACATGGGTTAATCAAGCATATGTGGATGCCGTTGATGGTGGTACACACAAAAATGTTATTGAAAAAGGTCTGGAAATGGCGATTAATACCCTAGGTGTTAGTTTACGCAGTATGGCCGAAGAAGTAAGTATTAATGATGACCCAAACGCGCAAAGTCATTTTGTTGTTATTAACGGTGAACGTAGGTCGATGGATTTTCACAATATTCCTTATGTTATTGATGGTGAAAAAGATACGATACTCGGTTATGCACAAGATATTACTGAGCTTGAAGAAGCAAAAGGTAGCCTTGCCGATCACACAGAATCATATGCGGAAACATTGGATAAGTTCTCATCTGCTGTTGCTATTTTCGATTCAGAAATGCGTTTAGAGTATTATAATAAATCTTACCTGCGACTTTGGGACCTTCCTGAAAGTCTACTCTTTAGCCACCCTCACTATGGTGAGATCCTTGAAGCCTTAAGAGAAGCTAGAAAGTTACCGGAACAAGCCAATTTCCCAGAATGGAAAAAGAAGCAAATCGCGGCCTATACAGAAGTTAATGATCCGGTTGAATCCATGTTACATTTGCCGGACGGAAAAACTCTAAGAGTTGTAATGCAACACCATCCGCTTGGCGGCATGCTTATGTTTTATGAAGATGTCACAGATTATTTCGCGCTGGAAAGTTCATATAATACATTGATCGCCGTTCAGCGGGAGACCCTTGATAACCTACATGAAGGCATAGCTGTGTTTGGTGTTGATGGTCGATTGAAACTCTTTAATGATGGGTTCAGAAATGTTTGGAATATCTCTGAAGAATTCCTTAAAACAAATCCACATGCAATTGGTGTATTGGAAAAATGTCAACGACTTATTGGAGATGAAACAGCTCTTGAAAATTTCCAACTTTTAATTGTCGGCGGTGAAGTCAAAAAAGAAGCCGCGTCGGGCCAGTTTAAACTTCAAAATGATAAAGTAATTAATTACTCTGTGGTGCCTTTACCGGATGGCGCGGTATTGGTTATATTTATTGATGTTACAGATAGTTACAGGGTCGAATACTCACTTCGCAAACATAATGAAGCCCTTGAAGAAGCGCAAAATATTAAAACGGATTTCTTAGCTCATATGTCTTATGAACTTAGAAATCCGTTAAATAGTGTACTTGGTTTTGCAGAATTATTAGAAAAAGAATATCAAGGCCCCCTTAATGATGCACAGCATTTGTATACACGAAATATTTTAAGTGCCTCTGACCATTTACTCGATCTAATTAATGATATTCTTGATGTGTCCGTAATTGAAGCGGGCGGGTTATCGATCGAAGCCAATGATTTTAATCTTAATAATCTTATCGATGGAGTAGTTACGAAACTTGATGAGCGGATTAAACAAAAAGCTCTCCATCTTAAGGTCGATTATAAAGCTGGTCCGGAGATTGTTTTTGGTGATGCAAGGCGGATCGAACACTCAATTTCAAATTTGCTTAGCAATGCAGTCAAATTTACGCCTGATTCAGGTGATATATCTATCAGCACATGGCAAGATATGGAGCATTATTTCATTAGTATTAAGGATAGTGGTATCGGCATTGAGAAAAATGAACTTGAAGATATTTTTGAGAAATTTTACACAGGTTCAAACGTGGCAAACTCTAAAGGTACTGGGCTTGGGCTTTCGCTAGTGAAGATTTTTATTGAAAAACATGGCGGAAGTATTCAAGTAGATTCAACCATAGGAGTTGGAACAGATATGACGTGTACTATTCCGAAGGCCTTCCCCGATTTAATAGAGTTATCAATCGAAGATAAGACCAGCATTGCAAGTGAATGACACAAATTTCAGCAACGGCAATAAAAGAATTTTTTCTAAAGGACTTGGTTGCGACGCGCAAACTGGCTCGCGAACTTTCGAGTATTTTAAACATAGGTGATATTTTAACATTTAAAGGTAATTTAGGTGCGGGAAAAACTGAATTTTGTCGTGCGATTATCCATGCACTTGGGTATAACGAAGACGTGCCGAGTCCCACTTTTAACTTGGTGCAAATATATGAGCCGCAAATAGATGATATTGACACACCCTCTATTTGGCACATGGATTTGTATCGGTTGGATAATCCGGAAGATGTTTTTGAACTTGGGATTGAAGATGGGTTTGATACCGCGATCAGTTTGATTGAATGGCCAGAGCGGATGGGGAAATATTTGCCAAGTGAACATTTGCAAATATTCCTGTCAATGGATGACATTGAAGGGTCAAGAAAGATTTCTTTCGAAGGAAGTGAATATTGGCGAGTACGTTTAAATAATTTAGAGTTACCAAATGCCTAGAACAGAACAAATTTCCAATTTTTTGAAGAATGCAGGGATCTTAAGCCCGCAAATTAAACCATTAGCCAATGATGCCTCATTTAGGCGTTATGACAGGGTAACATTTAATGAAAAGATTACCGTTCTCATGGATGCCCCGCCAGAATTAGAAGACATACGGCCATTTGTTGCGATCGCAGAATTTTTGCTTCAAAATGATCTTAATGCACCAAATATTTATGCAAAAGATTTTGATAAAGGTTTCTTGTTACTAGAAGACCTTGGGGATCGTTTATTCAAACATGTTTTAGATAAAGAACCTGATCGAGAAATCGAACTCTACAAAAATGCTGTTGATGAACTGATTAAATTAAATGCTTGTGCAACGCCTGATAAACTTTCCTATGGTTCGGGAGAGTATAAAATCCCTACTTACGATACAGATCTTTTACTTGTGGAAATTGCCTTATTCACAGACTGGTATTATCCAGCTTTAACCGGGCATCGATTATCATTCACAAAAAGAGAAGAATTTATTGCACTTTGGCGTACGGTACTTCACAAAGTGGGAATATCTAAAGAATGTCTGGTACTGCGGGACTATCATGCTGAAAACCTTCTGGATTTAGGTGATGGTAAAGTCGGGCAGCTTGATTTTCAAGATGCAGTGATCGGCCATAGTGCATATGACCTGGTATCTCTGTTACAAGACAGTCGCCGTGATGCGACGCCACAAACAGAAGAAAAACTAATCGCTTATTTCGCTGAAAAATTAAATCGAAATGAAGCTGAGTTCCGTGAAGACTATGCTGTGCTTGGCGCTCAAAGGAGTATTAAAATAATTGGAATTTTTGCTCGTCTTTGTGTGCGTGATGGCAAAAGTCAATATTTGCAGATCATCCCACGAATGTGGGGCCTACTAGAACGTTGTCTAAATCATCCTTCTCTAAGTGATATTAAAGCGTGGCTGGATAAAGAAACACCTAACTACCGTGATGAGCTCATTGAAGTTAAGCCATTAAAGCCCGATCACGCAATGATCTTAGCTGCAGGACTTGGCACGCGCATGAAACCACTTACGGATACTCTTCCGAAGCCGTTAATTAAAGTAGCTGGAAAAGAAATGCTCGCGCATTCTTTGGATGCATTGGCATGGGCAGGCGTAAAAAATGCCGTGATCAACAAACACCATCATGCAGATCAAGTGGAAACTTTTGTTAAAAATCGTAAAGATTGGCGGCCAAAAGTAACATTTTCCGATGAAACTTCCGTATTATTAGATAGCGGAGGCGGGGTTAAAAAAGCCCTTCCTTTACTTGGGAGTGATCCATTTTATATTTTAAATAGCGATATGATCTTGACCAATAAAGGGCAGCCAGCATTAGGACGACTGGCGACAGCCTGGAATGATGATATGGATATCTTAATGCTTCTGATCAATCGTCGTGAAGCCATAGGTCATGATGGTGTTGGAGATTTTCATTTAAATGAAAATGGTAGCTTACGTTGGCGCGGTGATGATCCAACAAGTGATTATCATTACGGGGGTGTATTGATCATTCGCCCTGAATGTTTTGAAGGTGCGCCGGATGGCGCCTTTACTTTGCGGGATATTTTCAGAAAAGCATCAAACAAAGGTCGTTTATATGGTTTACCACATGAAGGAGTATGGTACCATGTGGGAACTCATGAAGCATTAAAGGTGACTGAACAGCACTTAAAGGGGGAATGATTTATTGCCAAGACGCCTTGGAAAAAACCCTGAAATTTATAATATTCCGGCACATCTTTCATTCGTTGATGTGCTTGCGGAGGGTATTTTTAAACGCTTTGGTGCTGACCCCATTCTATTAAGTGAAGTCCTCATTTTACTTCCCAATAGACGAGCAGTACGTTCCTTACGTGATGCATTCTTACGTTTGAATGATGGCATGTCGATTATATTACCTAGGATGCAGCCTATCGGTGATGTTGATGAAGATGAACTGATAATAGGGAATAGTATTCTTTATGAAGAGCTTTCATTAAAGCCAGCAGTACCAAATTTTATTCGCCAAATGTTGCTTATGAATATTGTTCAATCCTGGTTCAAACAACGCGGAGAGCCTGTTCCTGAAAGTGCAGGGTGCGCTACACTCGCTGAATCACTGGGTAATTTACTTGATCAAGCACAAACAGAAGAATTAACCCTTGATGATCTTGAAAATATTGTGCCTGAAGAACATTCCATTCATTGGCAACAGACATTAGATTTTTTGAAAATTCTGACAGAAAACTGGCCTAATGTATTAAGTACCACTGGTTATATTGATAGCGCAGATCGACGTAATAGATTGTTATCAGGTCTTCGTCAAAAATGGTTAGAAACCCCCCCTGAATTTCCTATAATCGCCGCAGGATCAACGGGTTCAATTAAAGCAACTTCGGAATTATTGCAAGTGATTGCAAGGCTGCCAAAAGGTATGGTTGTACTTCCAGGGCTTGATATTAATATTGATGATGCCAGCTGGGAAGCAATTGAAAAGACCCACCCACAAGCAACAATGAAACAATTACTAAATATTATTCAAGTGGATAGACTTGAGGTTACAGGATGGCTTGAGAGTAATGATGACGATCATATTAGAACTGAGCTATTTCGAGAAATTATGCGCCCTGCACATACAACACATTTGTGGCGTGATCTAAAATTGGATATGGATGAGACTTTATCAGGAATAAAACAGATCATCGCCCCCGGTGGTCGTGAAGAAGCGGGGGTTATTGCCTTGATGATGCGCAATCAATTAAATCAAAGTGGTAAAACAGCGGCACTCGTGACCCCAGACAGGATGCTCGCCAGACAAGTAGCAGGAGAGCTTGCCCGTTGGGATATAAAAATCGATGATAGTGCGGGTACACCGTTATTTAATTCAACACCGGGCATTTATTTAAGACTTATTGCGGAAATGGTTGGGGAAAAAATGGCCCCAATTACCTTAATGAGTGCGTTAAAACATCCGTTGATGTCAGGCGGAATAGAAACAGGTGCGTTTCGTGCAAATGTGAGGAATTTAGAGCGTAGTCATTTAAGAGGACCTCGACCCGATTCAGGGTTAGAAGGTATCACAGCGCTTCTTATGAAAGCGGGTAATGAAAAACTATTGCTCTGGTGGGAAAATTTATCTCTACTGATTGAACCATTTAAGGCATTGATGGAAAAAGATGATGTAAGTTTTGAAGATTTATTATTCGAACATATCACATTAGCGGAGAAGCTTGCGGCGACGGACTTAAGTGATGGCGCGCGTATTTTATGGAAGGGTGATGCAGGCGAAGCAGCGGCTCAACTTATTGAAGATTTACAAGTAGCCTCACCATATTTAAAAAATATCACTGCTGATCAATATCCTTCTCTTTTTGATCAATTCATGAGTAACGTTACTGTGCGGGCAAAATACGGTCAGCATCCGCGCCTTCATATTTGGGGGCCACTTGAAGCAAGATTGCAGCATGCAGACTTAATGATCTTATCGGGACTAAATGAAGGGAGCTGGCCCCCACAAATAACTCCT
The DNA here is from genome assembly GCA_018699075.1 of Kordiimonadaceae bacterium. GTDB lineage: Bacteria > Pseudomonadota > Alphaproteobacteria > Sphingomonadales > Emcibacteraceae > Pseudemcibacter. The sequence continues at coordinate 8,021 of JABIPV010000033.1, forward strand.
GACCCTTGGATGAGTAGGCCAATGCGCAAAGAATATGGCCTTCCTGAATTAGAACAAAAAATTGGACTTAGTGCTCATGATTTCGTTCAAACAGCCTCTGCAAAGAATGTTGTTATTACGCGTGCTGAAAAAATTGACGGTACGCCGACGGTTAAATCGCGCTGGCTAAGTAGGCTTCATGCTGTTAGTGGTGACTTAGAGGATAACAAAGATAGTGATCAATGGTTGGGATGGTATAATGACCTTGATAAGCCGGCTCATAAGATTGAAATAAAGCCACCTAGCCCAACGCCGCGATTATCTTCTCGTCCGCGTGATTTATCGGTGACACGCATTCAAATGTGGATGCAAGATCCCTATAGTCTTTATGCCAATAAAATCTTACGCCTAAAAGCTCTGGACGAATTGGATCAAGACCCGCGTGCCCTTGATAAAGGCATAATCATTCATAATATTCTAGAAGATTTTATGAGTAGATATAAAGATCATTTGCCGCAGGATGCTGAAAAACAAATACTTTCAATTGGTGAAAAATACTTTACAGAAGTAATTGATAAGCCAACGGTAAAGGCGTTTTGGTCGCCCAGGTTTAAACAAATTGCAAAATGGTTCATTAATATTGAGCGAAAAAGGCGTGAATATATTAAAACTGTTGCTACGGAAACCAAAGGAACACTTGATATTAATTTACCGGGCGGCATGTTCACCTTATCCGCTACCGCAGACCGTATAGATCAGTTTACAGACGGTTCTTACAGTATTATTGATTATAAAACCGGCAGTTCACCATCAATAAGACAGCTGATGGCAGGTTTTGCACCGCAATTACCGTTAGAAGCTGTTATCGCTATAAAAGGTGGTTTCTCCGTGCTTCCTGCCGCTGTTGTTAGTGATCTTTCTTACTGGGAAATATCTGGTGGTGAAAATCCAGGAGTTATTAAAGACTTTAATGAAAAGCCAGCTCATTACTCAAGAAAAATGGATGTAATGAAAGTTTCTAATGATGCATATGAAGGACTGGTGAAGCTGGTAACCACTTTTGATATTTTAGAAACACCTTATTTGAATAACCCGCGGCCAAAAGAAATGGGTTACGGGGAATATAATCATCTCGCCCGCTCAAAAGAATGGGGAGATGATTAATGGCTAAACAGACATTAGAACAATTAAAAGCTTCTGATCCTTCTTCATCTGTGTGGGTAGGGGCTTCTGCGGGTACGGGTAAAACCTATGTCTTAACCAATAGAGTTCTGAGATTAATGCTTTCTGGGACGAGGCCCGATAAAATATTATGTCTGACTTATACGAATAATGCAGCCGCAGAAATGGCCATTCGGGTAAATGGTCGCCTCGCTTCATGGGTCGCATTTAATGATGATGGACTGCGAAATGAACTGTCAAATTTACTTGGCACTGCTCCCAGTGATGATCAATGCGTTCTCGCGCGAAAGTTATTTGCACAAGTACTGGATGTCGCGGGCGGATTAAAAATTCAAACCATTCATTCATTTTGCCAATCATTGCTCGGACGTTTCCCAATCGAAGCACAAGTTACACCAAATTTTTCATTGCTTGATGATATTACAATCAATGAGCATTTGAGGTGTTCTCAGGATGAATTACTGTTAAATATTCAAAATGGAGGACAAGGAGACCTTCGAAAAGCTTTGGATTATCTTGCGAGTATGTTGGCCGAAAGTACTTTTGCGGATTTAATGAAAAATTTAGCAAATGAACGTGGTGGTCTTGAATATTTAAAGCAAATAAATTCATCTTCTTTTGAAAAAGTAATCTTGTCATTAAAAGACTTGTTAGGACTTATTGAAACGGATAGTCGTCAAAATATTTTAAAAGTAGCTTGTGAAGAAAATAATTTTGACAAAAGCGGCCTGCTGCGGGCAGCTAACGAACTGTTACAAACATCTTCATCATTTGCAAAAAACGGTGAGAAAATAAAAAAATGGATTGCAGATGAAGATGATAGGTTTGAAGGATATAATGAATACAAGTTAGCATTTTTAACAAAGAAAAATGCCGTAAAGAGTGATAAAAAATTAGCCTCAAAGAAAACCATAGACGATCATCCGGATTTATATGAAATTTTGCATGCAGAAGCGAATAGGATTTTAGAAATTGAGGAAAAGCTTGCCGTTCTTAAATTATTTGAAGACTGTGAAGCGGCATTAAGAATGGGTTATGCCCTGATCAAGATTTATAGCAAAAGAAAAATAAGCCACAATGTGGTAGATTTTGACGATCTTATATTAAAAGTACGCAGGCTTTTTGAAAAGCCCAATTTCGCCAGTTGGATACTTTATAAACTTGACGGTGGTCTTGATCATATTCTTATTGATGAAGCACAAGATACTAATCCTGACCATTGGTATGTGATCCGGGTTTTGGTATCCGAATTTTTTGCTGGTCTTGGCACAAGGGACGAAGAAGATCAACTCATGTTGCCGAGAACCATATTTGCTGTGGGCGATATTAAACAATCAATTTATTCCTTTCAAAAAGCGGAACCGAAACAGTTTAATACCAACAAGGAATATTTTGAAGATCAGGCGAAAAAAGCGGAACTTAAATTTTCAAATATTCCAATGAACATGTCCTTTAGATCTACATCAGCCGTTCTAGAAGTGGTGGATGAAGTATTTAAAGCACAGGAAGACCGTATAGCGATTTCATTCACCAGTGATCCGATTAAGCATGATACTTACCGCAAAGGTGAGGCCGGTTTAGTTGAAATTTGGGATACTGAGAAACCAGAAGTAATAATAGAACAAGAAGATAATTGGTCACCCCCTATTATCCAAAGAGCAGAAGATGATCCAAGGCGAAAAATTGCAGAGCGTATCGCAGATCAAATTCAAAGTTGGATAAAAAATGCTGATGTCTTGACGTCAAAAGGACGACCAATAAGTGCGGGTGATATTTTAATCTTGGTGCAAAGGCGCAAAGAATTTTTCCATTATATGGTCCGAGCACTTAAAAATAGGAACATTGATGTTGCCGGTCTGGACCGAATGAAGCTCACTGAACAGTTAGCCGTTATGGATTTAATGGCCGTGGCAAATTTAACGCTCTTACCTAGTGATGACTTAACATTGGCGGTGGTGTTAAAAAGCCCTTTTATTAACATGAGCGAAGAAGACTTATTTGATCTGTCTCATCCAAGGGGTAAAAAAATCAGTCTCTGGGCGACGTTATTATCAAGACGAAATGAAAGAGAGATATTCAGCCGTGCTGCTAATTATTTAACTGAACTTACCAATTACGCAGACTTTGCGCCACCATTTGAATTTTTTTCTTATCTCTTAGGGCCACAAAAAGGACGTGAGAAGTTGCTTGCTCGATTAGGTGAGCAGGTGAATGATCCCATAGATGAATTTTTAAATCAGGCAATGAAGTTTGAACAAAATAATATTTCATCTATGCAAGGCTTCTTAAATTGGATTGAAAGCGGCGCTATTGAGATTAAAAGGGATATGGAACAAAGCGGTGATATGGTTCGGATCATGACCACTCATGGCGCTAAAGGCTTACAAGCACCGATTGTCTTCTTACCAGACACATGCCAAATATCACCGATGCAAGATAAACTACATTGGTATAAAGAAAAGCATGAATTAAGTTTGCTTTGGGTGAAAAATGAGAAGACCAGAATTAAAGCAGGAGAAATAGCCTATAGTAAGCGTCTTAAAGCGTTGGAAGACGAGAAGAAACGGCTTCTTTATGTTGCCATGACCCGTGCAGAGGACCGTCTTTATGTCACAGGTTGGGAAACAAAAGATAATAAAGACCGCAGTGAAGACTGCTGGTATGACATGATCCGAAATGCCGTTTCAGAAATGGAAGGTACAGAAGAAATAGAAAATGGCGATGAAATAATATTGAGGCGTGAGCAACCGCAAACCATTGAGGTAAAAGTGGTCAAAGTTGTGAAATCGGAAATTGTCCCCCTTTCTAAATTACCGCATTGGGCAAATGAGATGCCAATGTCAGAACCTGTACCAACTAAACCTTTAACACCATCACGCCCAGAAGAAGAGGAAGAAGCAGTTACAAGCCCACTACTTGCTTTCAAGGCGAAGAAAATTGATCAACAAAAATATCACCGAGGACGTATCATTCATAAATTACTTGAGATACTGCCTGATATAGATGCAAGTCAACGAATTGAAACCGCTTATAAGTATTTATGTCAGGCAGCACTCCAACTATCCGAAAGTAATGTCCAAGAAATAAGTGAAGAAGTTTTGGATATTTTAAATGATTCTGATTTTGAGCCTTTATTTGGCCCAGCCAGCCGTTCTGAAGTGCCGATAGTTGGTCAGATAGGAAGTTTTTCTTTAAGTGGTATAGTTGACCGGTTAGTTGTTTTAGAAAATGAAATACTAATTGTTGATTATAAAACCAATCGTCCGCCGCCATCAGGGGCTTCAAATATTCCTAAAATATACCAGCGTCAAATGGCCGCTTACAAGGCCGTGTTAGGGGATATTTACCCTGAACATAAAATACGTTCTTTCCTTCTATGGACCGATATTTGTACGCTTATGGAAATTCCTGATGAAATGTTAAATAAAATTACTTTTTAATCATCTTGCCCCTTGACGATGTGCTCTATGGTTCTTAAGTTCAGTACATATTAAATGATTTTTCTAAGGATAAAAAAAATGAGTACAATCGCCGTAACTGATGATGCATTTGAAGCTGACGTCTTAAATTCTGATAAGCCTGTTATCGTTGATTTTTGGGCAGAATGGTGCGGACCATGTAAACAATTTGGGCCCGTTTATGAAGAAGTCTCAAATGCAATGGGCGATGTTACATTTGCAAAAGTAAACATTGATGAAAATCCAGAAGCACCAACAAAATATGGCGTTCGTGGTATTCCAACAATGCTGATGTTTAAAAATGGTGAAGTTGCGGCAATGAAAGTAGGTAACACCACTAAAGGTGATTTTGAAGCCTGGATTAAAGATAACGCATAATTCTTGTTTGCAAAGAATTATAAAAAGGCGCCTTTCAAATTGAAAAGGCGCCTTTTTTATTGGCCTCTATGAATTTACGAATTCTTTTTCATAAACTTCGGCAAAATATTTCATGTCTTCTGGTTTTGACATACTGATCCTTGCCCATTTCGTAAATGGCGGGAAGGCGCGAGACATTAAAATACCGTACTTTAAGAAACGTTGTTGAACTTCTTCAATTTCAATCCCAGTTTCAAAGAAAGTAAAATTTGCGTTGGCTTTAATGTGACGTACGTTATGTTTTTCAAAAAGATCATATAATACTTGTAGAGCTTCGTTATTTTTGCGAACGACGAAATCCATATATTCTTTATCTTTATAACTGGCAATCGCCCCGAACATAGCAGGGCCATTGATAGACCCCGTCATGAGGCTTTGAATTTTAGCCAGCATCTTCGGTGATCCAAAACCAAAACCAACGCGTATACCCGCGAAACCATGTACCTTTGAAGCCGTTCTGGTCACCACAACATTTTCATATTCAGTAACGAGTGGGATCATTGTATCGTAGTTAGGATCTGTGACATATTCATAGTAAGCTTCATCAACGAACACATAACACTTTTGCGACATACGTTTGCAGAAATCGCGTAGTTTTTCCGCGTGCATTACTGTTGGAATTGGGTTGTTGGGATTACATAGGTAAATGATTCTAACATCATCTGTATAAGCCGCTTCGATGGCATCTAGATCAATTGATAGGTCATCTGCAACAGGTACCCATATTTTTTCGATACCCCGTCTGTCGCTGTAATCCATGAAGGTATCATCATATGTGGGGAGAGGGGCGAGAATTTTACCACCTTCCATAGCGACTATCAGGGCGAGGGTTTTTAAAATTTCACCTGACCCGCCACTTACCATGACGTTTTCAGTAGGTACATTTTCCATTCCGGCGATAAGTTCAATCAGGTCACCCTTAGGTCCACCAGCGCTATAGAGATGTCCATATTTATGAGCTGCAGTCATAGCAATGCTCGCGGCTTTATTAATGCCGTATGGGTTTTCATTAGCGCTATAACGAATGGGGTTTTCCGGTGTAGGTGTGTAACCTTTAATGGTTACACTTTGTGCCAAGGCTCCATTCGCGAACATTAGACCACCTACAATGGCAGTAGTTCCAGTTAACCAGTCTCGTCTTGTAATATTATTTTTCATTTAATAGCCCATCTATTTTGTGTGAAATATTACATTACAGTAAAATATTCCTTTGTCACATATTAAAAAGGCACTCTTTAAGGTGAGTGATTATATAATTACAACCGGTATTAAATATTAATATTTTCAGCAATTGTTAGCTAGAAGGTTACTTCCATA
>JABIPV010000243.1 GCA_018699075.1 Kordiimonadaceae bacterium
AGAAGCAAAAGCAACTGAAATGGTTTCAACGGCGATTGCAAATGGTGATCCCCAAGCGATCAATTATTTTATTGCTCAAAAATATGTTGAAACATTAGGTCAGTTCGCAAAATCACCTAATGAAAAGCTGGTCTTTATGCCACTTGAAGCCAGTGGTGTTATAGGCGCCCTTGGTGGAATGACGGATATGTTGAAAAACTTAAATGTGAAAAGTGACACAAAAAGCAAGCATCTACCTTAAAGTTTTAAAGGTCAAAATGTGAAAGGAATATTTAAATGCTAGAAGATTTTGTTTTTAATCATTGGTTTTGGTTTGTGTTATCGCTGGTACTTTTAGGTTTGGAAATGGCACTTCCTGGCGTGATATTCATGTGGCTCGCCTTTGCCAGTATCGTTGTCGGGGGGGTTGTGTTTTTTGATCCTTCAATTTCATGGGAAGTTCAATTCATTATTTTCTCGGTTTTGGGAATTGTCAGTGTCTACGCGGGGCGTACGTACTTAAGAAAGAATCCCATCGTAAGCGAAGATGAGAACTTAAACGATCGTGGCGCCCGATATGTTGGCAAAAAGTACACCTTGGAGAGAGAATTAACAAACGGTGAGGGAAAAATCCGCATTGGAGATAGCTTATGGTTGGTGCGTGGTAATTTCGAAAGTGAAGTCGGAACGTCTGTCAGGGTAGTTGGCTCGGACGGTGTTGTGTTAATCGTCGAACCGGCATAAATAATTTCTAGTCCTCATCATCGCCGCTTAATTGAATTAACCCTTCTTCGAGGTAATCTGGCAGAAGTGGGGTATCTATTAAATAATCAGAAGTATGTTGATTATCTGAGGAGCGGGCATTTTTAAGCGCGCGATCAAGTTCATCTGCACCGTAGGTGCCGCGACCAATCCACATCAGGGCTACCAAGCCGTATTTTTCTTCTTCATTTAATGTATCAATCGCCCCTTTAAGTTCATTATATGAACTATCCTGGGAATGTTCTTCGGCTGTAAATTCATCAACAGAGGTGGCAAGGTTATGTTCTGTATAGGTGTCTGAGTTAGGTGGTTCAGCCAATTCTTCGCTGACCATCGCTTGCGAACCTTCTAAATATTCGCGCGCAACTGAAATAATAAAAGCAACCTTTTCTTGGCTTACAGGAATCATAATATACCTCACCTTATTAATGTATCATACCATCTTTAAAAGGTAACGCCAAGAAGTGTTGAGATTAATGACTTAAGTCAATTAAGTTATTTTAAGCAAAGAATAATTTTTCTGAATTTGGCAACCATTTGTCGTATTTTTGCATAATATTTCCAAATAAAGGGCTTTTTAAGTGCCATTCTAACCAGTTTTGTAAATAGGTGTACTCAAGTTGATCAAAGTATTCTTTATCGACAAATGCAAATTGACGTATGAAGGGAAAGATGCCCAAATCTGTGACTGTTTGCTTATCTGAGCTAAGAAATTTTTGTTGTTTTAATCGTTGGTTTAAAAGCTTTAAAAAAAAGTCACCATTTTCACGGTGTTCTTCTTTTGAAAGGTCAGGGTGATGGCTTGAATATTTGTATTTATCAAGATGGGTTTTAAATTGCTGATCATTTATATCAATTAAATCATTCATTTCATTGATGTATTGTTGCCAATCATTGGGATCATTCTGTTCGATCGCCCAAGTGATTATGTCTCGGCTTTCATCTATTATTGTGTCATCGGAAAGCTGTAAAACGGGAACCGTGGCTTTGGGAGATATAGTCAGCATTTCTTTGGGTTTGTCCCTGAGGACTACTTCACGTAATTCGCAAGTAATTTGACAGGCAAATAATACGAGCCTTGCCCGCATGGCATATGGACAACGTCTAAAGCTATATAAAATTGGTGTTTCATACATAATTATGACTGAATGGCTTGATTTATTATTTCTACTGCGGCTTTTGGACCATCTTTATAATCCCAAACTCCTGAACAGACGGCAATGAAGTCAGCACCTGCTGCGGACATTTCAGCCGCATTATCAACTGTTATACCGCCAATGGCTACGCAAGGAAGTTCAAAGAGTTCTTGCCACCAATTTAATATTGCCGGTTCGGCCACACTTGTTGCGATTTTTGTGGTCGTCGGATA
>JABIPV010000281.1 GCA_018699075.1 Kordiimonadaceae bacterium
ACGGATGCAAAAAAAGATGTGCGTACGGTGGCGAGGCTTTTTGCCATGCCGTTTGCTTTCATTGTCAGAAAAGATTCAGGTATTAAAAATATTTCTGATTTAAAAGGAAAAAAAGTTGTACTGGATTTCGCCGCTGCGGGCGCCATGACGGCCATGACACAAACCATGCTTGATGCCGCGGGGATAGGGCGAAATGATGTTCAGTCGGTGACGGTTTCTGACGTTGGTCAAGGCATTGAAGCCGTGGTCGAAGGAAATGCGGATGCTGCCCCGGGCAGTGTAAGTATGGCAGCCGTGCGTAAGGCCAGTGCAACAGCAGGGATCACCGTTCTTAACCTTGCGACAGATGAATTTGAAGAAAGTCTAAATATATCTGATAACCCTAGCCTAAGGACTTACATTGCCCCAGCAGGCGCTTATCCCGGTGTGGAAATGGAAACTAAAATTTTTGCCATGGATATTTTTATTGTTGTACCAAAATCACTTGAGGATGAAGATGTGGTTAAAATCCTGGATGTGTTGCATTCAAGTTGGCCGGATATGCAACAAGAATTTAACGGCCTTGCTAGTTTTTCTCCGCAAGAATTCGTCCATAATTCGCAAACAGTGCCTTATCATAAGGCGGCGATAGATTATTATAAAAGCGGTAAAGGGCTCGCCAATTGGGATGATGCCGCAGAAGCGCGTAATCAAAAACTTCTTGATATTTGGCAGTAATTGGTTGTGGGTGAGAGTACAACTAATCCTGAAACCACTTTCCAGAAAATATTTAATATATTCATTTTTGGCTTTCCGATACTGATCGGCATTTGCTGGATTATGGGCGTACCATTGCAGCTGGGTATTTCATTCCTTGGCGGTAATTACTTGGCATTACTCATTGCCTTTGCCCTCTCGGCTTCTTTTATCTACTGGCCTTATGGTGACAAAGTAAAATGGCCGGATTATACATTGGCTATTATGGCCGGGGGCGTCTGGCTTTTATGTTCTTATAATTATGAAGAATGGTTATTAAACCAGCACGAAAGAACAGCATTTAAAATTGCCATGTCGGTTATTTCCATAGGACTTCTTACCGAAGGGGTACGTAAAACCACAGGTAATGGAATGGCGGGGGTTATTGCTTTTTCATTATTATACGGACTGTTCGGTCATAATGCACCGGGGATATTTGAAGGGGCACAAAATGATTTTGATGCGCTCTTTATGTATTTATATTTAGATAGCAGTGCCGTGCTGGGCTTTATCATCATGGTTGCCGGCACGCTCATTTTGGGCTTTTTGATTTTGGGGCAGGTGATGCAGGCAAACGGGGCCACCGGATTTTTTTCCGATATGGCCATGGCGTCAATCGGACACAGACGCGGTGGTCCAGCAAAAGTGTCTGTGGTCGGTAGTTCACTGATGGGAATGGTTAGTGGAGCCACGGTTGCCAACATCATGTCAACGGGCATGGTGTCGATCCCTTTGATGAAAAGAAACGGTTTTTCACCGCCGATGGCTGCGGGGGTTGAGGCAGTTGCCTCAAACGGTAGTCAGCTTGCGCCGCCAGTTATGGGCGCGACTGCGTTTATCATTGCAGAATATCTTGAGCTCCCTTATTCGACCATTGTTGCGGCGGCGATTATTCCCGCGATAGTTTATTACTTATTTCTTTTTTGTCAGATTGATTTTTATGCCCGTGATAAAGGGCTTGAGGGCCTCAAAAAATCTGAACTACCAAACATAAAAGAAGTGATTAAATCAGGATGGATTTTTATAATTCCTTTGATCGTGTTGATTTATTTTTTATTTGTGCTTTCTTATAACCCTGCCAAATCAGCGCTTTATGCGACCGTGGCATCATTGGTACTGGCATTATTTAAATTCAAAAAATTACCCTCATGGAATGCGGTATACACGTCAATCACACAGCTTGGAAAACCGTTTGTTATGCTGGTGATGATTTGTGGCGGTGCGGGGATCATTATCGGCGTGATAAATATGAGCGGCCTTGGTTTTAGTCTCGCGCTCGCGCTTAGCGATGTGGGCGCGCTTTATGGTCTTTTCGCCATGCTTATTCTAACCGCTTTCGCCTCTATAATACTTGGGATGGGGAT
>JABIPV010000284.1 GCA_018699075.1 Kordiimonadaceae bacterium
GGGTAGCGATAACATTTCCCATAATTTTGGTGTCCAAGGTCCTGCACCAACCACCACATAATCACAATCAATCGAGCCACAGTTTGTTTCTATAGATTGAATGGTACCTAGGTTATCTTCTTTAAAACCTAGCACTTCAACACCACTCATAATGCGCACACCCTCTGCTTCGGCTTTGGAAGCAAGGCCTAACATAGCTTTGGTATTGTTAGCATATCCACCGGGTGCTTCATGGAGCACGGATGTGATATTCTGTGCTTGCCAATCATGAAAAATTTCTTGCATGTAACTGGTGCAGTCTTTTTCACCCTCAACTAATGTTGATGAATAACCAATTGCTTTCTGTTGTTCATAAATCGAGACGATATCTTCGTGCATACTTTCTGAGCTGATTTGCATGTAGCCGACAGGATGATAACTGTAAGCCTTAGGATCACTTTCCCATACACGGACACTGTGTGCCATAAGCTCACGCATGGCCGGCTGATAATAATTATTTCTCACCACCCCACAGGCAATTCCAGTTGCCCCGGCACTGATACCCGATTTATCAATAACCAGAATATCTGCACCACTCCCATTGCGTTTTAATTTTAGTTCCATTGCTAAATGATAAGCCGTACTTAAGCCGTGAATTCCAGCGCCTATAATGACATAGGGTGAACGACTGGGAATTGACATCACCATCTCCTTATAAATTAATCTAACAAATAAATATGAATTGAAGGATGTCACACTTTAAATTACAAAAACATATCATAATAAACATTAATAACGCCTAGTAGTTTTACTTATGATGTTGTCATTAGATTGACGGTAGCGTTTATGTAGTTAAGAATCGTTACAATGAGACAGAAGATGGATCATTTGAAAGCGATGCTCAAACGCCGTAAGGTCGGCCACAGCCTAGAGGGTGATTTCTATCACTCACAAGCAGTGTTGGATATTGAATATAAAGCTATTTTTGAAAAAGAATGGGTTTTTGTCGGTAACAGCTCTGAGATTTCAAATCCCGGTGATTATATCACCGCAATGGTCGGACGAAATAGTGTTATCCTCCTTAGAAAAAAGAATGGTGAAATTGGTGCATATTTAAACAGTTGTCGCCACCGGGGCTCATTAATTTGTCTTGAAAAAAAAGGCCATTCGAACCGACTGGTGTGCCCCTATCATCAGTGGACTCATGACGAGAATGGTGCCTTAATCCACGCAGGTGAAATGCCATCTACATTTGATCCAGTGAAACATTCTTTAAAAACAGTCAACTTGCAAAATATGTCCGGTATGCTCTATGTCTGCGTCAGCGACAATCCACCGGACTTTGAAAATTTTAAATCACAGGTAGAGCCCTATATCGGACCGCATCAACCCTACAGATGCAAGATTGCTCACGAAGAAAGTATCGTGGAGGAAGCTAATTGGAAATTGGTGGTTGAGAATAATCGTGAATGTTATCACTGCGCTAGCTCGCATCCTGAACTCACCTTCTCACTGACTGCATTTGCCATGCCAGATGACCCGCGCGCCGATGATTTTTTCACCGAACTTATGCCAAAAATGGTCGAAAAGTGGGAAAAACTAGATCTTCCCCATAAACCGGTACTGGGCGGGGATAAGTTTCGCTGCATTCGCTTACCATTTATCAATAATGCTCTATCCATGACCATGGATGGCAGCCTTGCATGCCGCAAATTACTGGGTGATCTGGAAGAAAAAAATCTTGGATCTGCGCGGATGTTCCATGTTCCAGGAAATTGGAACCATTTTTGCTCTGATTATATTCTGCATGCGAACGTCACTCCATTAAGTCCAGAAAGAACGCAACTCACCACAAAATGGTTGGTTCATGAAGATGCCATTGAAGGATGGGATTACGATATCGAACATCTCACTCGTGTGTGGCAGACGACAAATGAACAGGACTGCACACTAGCATCAAATAATCATCTTGGGACCCAGTCGATAGGATATGAGCCCGGGACCTATGCTGAATCAGAATTTATGCTGACTGATTTTACCAATTGGTATGCCGCTATGATGGAAAAATATCTTAGTGAGGAGGTGTAAAATGAAGATTGGAGTACGTACGCCTTTACCCAAATTTGAAAGAAATACGGTTGGAAACTGGAAATCAGGTGGTTCTATTAAATGCACACACGTTAATAGTGAAAACGCAGATGTGAATAGTTATCGCTTTAAGGACCCGGATGATGCGGGATTTAAATTCAAACCCGGCCAACACATCAGTATCCGACTTCCGCTAAATAGCGGTGATGAGTACCGTACATTTACAATATGCTCGTCGCCCACCCGTGTCAACGAAATCACCCTTACTGTGAAAACCAATCGACCGGATGGAGCAACAGCTTGGATGCGAGACAATATCAGAGTTGGCAGCCTTTTTTCAGCTGTTGGACCTACAGGATTTTTCAACCTAGTTGATAATCCTTGCGAAACCTTACTGTTAATTTCTGCGGGTAGTGGTATCACCCCCATGATGTCGATGCTCAGATGGTTGTGGGAGAGACGGGACAATCTGGATATCACATTTATCCACTATGCTAAAAACTCGGACGAATATTTATTCTCTGATGAGCTTGCTCAAATTAATGATAGTTATAGCTCACTTCGTTATCATCAGATATCCACTCATCGACAGGACAATGAAATCTATGGCCTACCGACGAAAAAGCAAATATTGTCTTTGGTAGATATTCAGGATCAACAGGTTTTTTGTTGTGGACCCACCGGATTTATGGATTTGGTGAAATCGATCCTTATTCAAAATGGGTTGCCTTCAGAAAAGTATCACCAGGAAAGCTTTGGTAGTGATTTGATTGATGCTCCAACAACACCGGTTGATCAAAGTGCCGACAACGTCATTGTTACATTTAAAAACAAGGAGTTCGAAGCCAAACCGGGTGAAAAGCTTCTTTCGGTGTTAAAGAAAAATCAGGTCGTGATTCCAACCGGTTGTAAATTAGGCATGTGTGGTACTTGCCAAATGAAACTGATCAGCGGTACTGTCGATATGAATCATTTAGGAGGCCTCAGTGATCAGCAAATTAAAGAGAGTATCATCCTCGCATGCTGTTCAACGTTGACCGAAAATATATCCGTTTTATGAAGGTGATATTAAAATGAACCATGCCATACTAGATTTTATTCACGATAAAAATCCTGATTTTTCCGATGAATTATATAGTCAAGCCAAACGCCACCTCATCGATACCTTGGGTGTGGCAATTGCTGCGCGAAAAACAAAAACTAGCGAGATATTATTGAAGCTGGTGAAAAGTCAATTTGGCAGTACGGACACGAGCAGTGTTAAATTAATATTTACCAATCAAAAAGCAAGTGAATGTGGTGCCGTCCTTTATGGTGCCGGATCTATCGATAGTCTTGATGCACACGACGGACAAGTACTTACCAAAGGACATATAGGTGTGGTGATCATTCCAGCATTGTTTGCCATGCCTGAAACAGCAAATTTAAGTGGTAAAGAACTTTTGGATGCTATTATCATTGGATATGAAATTGGTACGCGTGCTGGTATTGCACTGCATGCGACGGCTTGTGATTATCATACCTCTGGCGCTTGGAATGCATTGGTTGTAGCAGCTATTGTTGCACGGGTTAAAAAAATGTCCTCAGCGCACACCTATGAAGCATTGGGGCTTGCCGAATATCATGGACCGCGCAGTCAAATGATGCGCTGTATTGATGATCCGATCATGGCTAAAGATGGCTCATGCTGGGGTGCGTTATCGGGTTTTTCTGCGGCGATTCTCGCGTGCGATGGATTTATCGGCGCGCCAGCGGTGACCATGTTCAAAGAAGAAGTCGAGGGTATATGGGCAGATTTAGGTACACGTTTTTATACATTTGAGCAATATATCAAAGCATATCCTGTCTGTCGCTGGGCTCAACCCGCTGTTGAAGGGGCGTTGTATATTAAATCAGAGAACGAAATCGATATTACACAAATCAAATATATTGACGTCCACACTTTTCATGAAGCAAAGCGCCTGCACACAAAAGTACCGAAGGATAGCGATCAGGCGCAATACAGCCTACCATTTTCTGTTGCTTGTGCGATGCGGGATAATACGATCACTGTAAAAGCTATTACCGATGACTTAAATGATCCATTTCTTCTTGAGTTAAGCGGTAAAATAAATTGTATTGAAAATGACGAATATAACAATTTTTTTCCGGCGGAGCGTTGGGCTCATGTCATTATTGAAATGAATGACGGTCGCGTTTTTAAATCACCACCCTCAATCGCACGCGGAAATCCTGAAAACCCACTAACTGAAGATGAGATAGAATCAAAATTTTTTGAATTAGCATTGAGTTTAAAAACTCAGCAAGAATGCAGAGATATTTTTGATACAGTGATGAATATTGAAAAGCACTCTTCTTCTAAAGTTTTGACAGATTTATTGTAGACGCTTGATGAGACGAAACCTACCTCCATTTACGGCATTAAAAGCATTTGATGCAGCTGCAAAGCATGATAATTTTAAAATGGCGGCTGAGGATGCTTTCATAACGCCATCCGCTATAAGTCATCAAATAAAAATTTTAGAGGACTATCTGGGATTTCAGCTCTTTATCCGTGATAAAGGGTTTATCCGCCTAACCGATAGAGGGCTAGACTACTATAATCAAATTAAATCTTTATTCGATACTCTTGAACAAGCAACTCAGGATCTTCGTATTCATCTGAATAAATCAAAAATTGTGATCAATCTGTTTCATTCATTTTTATCTTCGTGGCTTTACGAAAAATTGCCAGACTTTCAGCGTAAAAACCCTGATATCGAGCTTTCTTTCATTAGCTCAGATAATCCGCCAGAATATGATAAATATGAATTTGA
>JABIPV010000319.1 GCA_018699075.1 Kordiimonadaceae bacterium
ATATTGGTCTTTCCCTTTAAGACGTTCCATTTTATCAATGTAATTATCTACTTCATCATCTGTCACATTCACTTGTTGTTCAAGTAAACCACCAACAATACTTTGCCAGGCCATAGATCCTCTAATTTGATCGAGCAAGGTGTTTTTAACAACACCCTGGTTTTCCATTTGGGCTTCAAGTTCTTCAGGCTTTAATTCAAATTGACTTGCATAGTTATTATAGGAATCAAGAACGTCTTTTTCTTCCATAATAGATTCGTATTTTGCCGCTTCCTGAATTTTCAAGCGATCATCGATTAAGGCCTGCATAGCTTGCTGCTGAAGATAATCTTCATCTGCTTCTGAAAGTTCTCTGTCGCCACCTGCCAATTTAATAAGTAACGTACGCTGTTCCAAATCATATAATGAAATAATTTTATCATTAACAATTGCAACAATTTCCTGCACTTCTTGCAGAGTAGTATTATTCTGAGCATTACTTGCATTATTTGAAAATAATAAAAAACCACTTGCGCAAATTAGGGTTTTTATAATTGCTTTTCTATTAATGTTTATATTCATAACTTATCCAGATATCAAATTTAGCAGATTTTAATTCTTATTAAAAAAAACCTTTATATAGCAGATAATAAATCTGTTCCATAATTTTGTGCATTATATAGCATTTTCTCATAAATTACCCTAAGTTTTTCAACACAAGGCGAAAATGTACTGTATTCGACGGTGCAATGTCACGATCACTTGTAAATCGTCTTTCATAACTCAAACCAAATTCAAGGCAGCCATCTTTGTAAACGATCCCGGCATCATATGAAACGGTTTTGTTATTAAGTATATCTTTGACCCATGTACCTTGAACAGACCATTTATCATCAAGAAAGACATTAAGGCCTGTTCCGATTTCACGGCGGTTTTCAAGTTCTGTACCAATCAACCTATTATCATCTCGTTCTAGGTCGAGATCTAAATATCTAATTGATGCTTTTATCCATTTTGGTCCACCAGATATAATCATCTCATTTCGGCGTAAATCCAAGCTTTTCTTATCAAGTCTAAAACGGTGGATGTAGTCTACATATTCACCCAGTGTCAGGTCCACACGGCCCACTAAATCTGATGCTTTTCCTTCATAACCTGACCCAATTGGGAATGTTTCTGTATTATTTAAACGAACACTTTGGCCAATAGTTGCTGTTAGATTTATATTATCCGTATACATATTGTAACGAATACCCATGTTAAGACGTGTGCCACCTTCCCAACGATCATATCCATTAAATCTATTGTGGCTAAATAAATTATTTTCATCAAATTCAAAATTTCGACTGTCTTCATTTGAGAAATTTATAACATTTTCCGGCAGGTTCGGTTTAGTAGGTGCTACGATTATTGAAAACATCGGCTCAAGAACCTGGCTTGTACTGGCTGTTGATTTTAAGAATGGCATCCGCCAATCAAGAGCAAGTTTAGGAAGTACACGGTTATGTGTACCGTCAACACCAGCATATTGTGGTAAATCCGGGAACTGCGAATTACTGTTATGATATACGTCACTTCGTACGGATGCAGATATTGTATAGAAATCCCCCATAGATGACTGAAATGGTAATTCCCAACCGGCTTTTGCGCTCATACGTCTGCTCCGCATGCCTTCAATTCTGTGTATTTGAACACCACTGGCATCAAGGGTAAATTTGCTGTTTAAAAATCCCGCATCTTCATTCATATTAAGTGCAAAAGAGGGCATAGCTTGCCCCGTAAGGTTATAATTATCTTCTTCATCCAATCCTTGGAATAAATATGTGCCTACAGTTGCATAGTTCTTGTCCCAAAAACGTTCTACTTTTGCATGGCTTTCTAACACATCTGATTTATCATCATAATAACGCCTTAAATATGTATCATCACTGACCCATTTTGCGGCGTAATCCCATTGCCAATCACCGCCTAAATTATCTAAACTATTTATGTCAAAGGCGCCTTCAGAAAAAATATGTCCTCTAAGTTCGTGGTCACCTGTTTTTTCAAAATTATTATCACGTTCATTGACATTCGCGATGGAACCGCTTGTAGAGAACATTCCGTTTCCAGTGTGTTGGCGGTAAGTACCACCAAAAACGACACCTTCTCGGCTCGTGATAATTGGCTCAAACGTAAAGTCTTTGTTTTGGCTGATGTCAAAGAAATAGGGAACTTGCACGAATACCCCAAGTTCCGTTGATCTTCCTAATCTTGCGGGCGGTAATAAACCTGTTCTTGAACGAACTGTTGGATCTGGGTGCGAGAAATAAGGCGAATATAGTATAGGTATGCCGGCAAGTTCAAGTTTGACATTTTTATATTTTATGGTTTTGTTATCGCTATCATGGATAACTTCATTAGCTTTTATTTGCCAAGTTGGTTTATCTTTTCCTTCTCCTTCTACAACACATATTTCGCAGGGAGTATATATCGCATTCTTCAAGATCGTTTTTTGGCCGTCACGTTCACCACTTCTGGCGATAAGTTTAGATCCGTCAACGAATATGACACGGGTGTTATTGATAAAACCTTTTTTTAGATCACCTTCTAACTCTGCATCTTCCATATGCATAATATTGCCGGAAGCTTCGAGTATAGTAATCCCGCCATGTGCGCTGACTTGGCCACTTTTTACCTCATAGACGATATTATCTGCCGTTAAGGTATTGCCATTTTGATTAAGGATAACTTTGCCACTTGCTGTTATGACGTCGAGTTTTTGATCATAAACTACCTTATCAGCGGAAAATTCAATCTTCTGATCAGGCGCAGGTGCTTCCTGTGCGTGAACAGTCTTTAAAAATGCCGCGCAAATAATGGCGCTTAGTGTTATGATTTGGCAAATATTATTCATGTGGTTGTTTTACATAATTTTCTATAAACTTACAGCTAATTAATTCAAAATCCAAATTTAAGTTATCTATTTTCCTTGATAACATTTAAACCTATCTTTATCAGTTAATTTAATGAACCGTATAATTGTCAAGCTTGACATAATTGAGGCACAAAATGAAAATAAATATTACAGAAAAAAACCTTTCCCAATCAGGCGCGTTGGTTGTCTTCGCACTAAATGAAAACGAACAAGCCAAATTAACCGACACAGCGAGCGACGTTGATGTTAAAATTGGGGGTGCTTTATCTAAAGCGGCCGGCTTAGGATCATATAAAGGGAAATTCGGCCAAATGGTCGAAGTGGTCGCGCCTACGGGGATAGAAGCAAGTCGTGTATTACTTGTTGGTTTAGGTAAAGAATTTAATATTTCTGAAAAGCAGGCTGAACAGCTTGGCGGAAAAATAATTGTTAAGTTAATGTATGCGGGTGATGAAACTATTTCAATTGCAGCAGGGAGCCATGCAGCACATGTTGGTTTTGGGGCATTACTACGCCAATATAAATTCGATAAATATTACACAACTGAAAAAAATATTAAAACACCGACGGTTCACAACGTTAACGTCATGACGTCTGATCTTGCAAACTCAATTTCAGCTTTTGATGATCTTGAAAAAATCGCCGATGGTGTGATTATGGCGCGGAATTTGGTTTCTGAACCGGGAAATGTACTGTATCCGGAAAGCTACGCTGAACAGATTAAAGAATTAGAATTCCTTGGTGTAGAGATCGAAGTATTAGATGAAGATGCTATGGAAGAGCTGGGTATGGAAGCAATCCTTGGCGTCGGGCAGGGCAGTTCCAGCGAAACATTGATGGTGATCATGACATGGAATGGTTCAAAAGATAAAGACGCACAGCCAGTTGCCCTCGTTGGTAAAGGTGTGACCTTTGATACAGGTGGTATATCCCTTAAACCCGGAGCAGGCATGGAAGACATGAAGTTTGACATGGGCGGAAGTGCCGCCGTTGTTGGTGCGATGAAAGCTATCGCGGGCCGAAAAGCCAAATCAAATGTAATTGGTGTTGTCGGACTTGTTGAAAATATGCCTTCGGGCACGGCTCAACGCCCTGGTGATGTCGTTAGCTCAATGTCTGGTCAAACCATTGAAGTGATTAATACGGACGCCGAAGGACGGTTGGTTCTTGCGGACTGCTTATGGTATACTCAAGAAAAGTATAAGCCAAAATTTATGATAGACCTTGCCACTTTAACCGGTGCCATGATGGTGGCTCTTGGTCAAGAATATGCGGGGATATTCTCAAATAATGATCAATTATGTCAGCAATTATCAGCGGCTGGTGAAGCAGTTGATGAACCTGTTTGGCGCATGCCAATAGGCGAGGCCTATGATAAATTAATTAATTCTGATATTGCGGATATGAAAAATGTTGGGGGTCGTTATGCGGGGAGTATTACCGCCGCTCAATTCCTAGAGCGTTTTGCAAATGAAACACCGTGGGTTCATATTGATATTGCGGGTACTGCGTGGAAACAAAAAGCGTCCGATGTGGCAGAAAAAGGTGCAACCGGATACGGCGTACGTCTTCTTGATCGTTTGATTAAAGATAACTACGAGGATTAATCAGTGGAAATTAGCTTTTATCATCTCACG
>JABIPV010000346.1 GCA_018699075.1 Kordiimonadaceae bacterium
AAACATCCGTTGCCGGCTTCAGTTTCGCTTAAATAAATCATGACAAATAATTGCACGGCGGTTTCATCATAACTTATAGCATCATCCCATCCCCACCAATCCTGATGCCAAAAAAGCGGCGAACCGCCCGCAGGCTTGGAAATTAAATACCCCGCCGTCCAACGAATGTCCGTCCCGCCAGCCTGTTTAAGAATATCCAGTATCGGCGGGTAACAAAAAATGTCAACAAACTGTGGAAGCTTGGCAAGGTTACACATGGTGCCATTTGATTTAACACTGGCCCGATGCTCATCCGTACAATTGGCAATAACAGCCGCAGATTTCTGTTGAAGATCACGGATCATGTCATCAGGGATTAATCCACTGACTTTGAAAAAACCGTTGGTTTGTAATTGTTGCTGCCAATTATTATTCGTCATTTTCAACCTTTATCTTATAATTCAATTCACTTTGGCCCTATAGATTTTATAAATCAAGTGTATCTGATCTTTTTGCTATAATTTTGTATTAGATTGCAAGAATGAGCATTTTTACTTAGTATATATAAATACTTGTAAAAATTATTCGGGGTTTAAGCTTATGAAAAAAATCGTTTTAGTATTAATGACTATGACAGTCGGGGCTTGCACTACATCCGATCAACAATTTAGCTCGGTCAGTTCCGCGTCCTTAAAACAGTTCAATCAACCTGTCACACAAGAAGACCTTTTGTCAGGAGAAATCATCCTAGGATCACCATTATCAGAAGAGGACCTTCCTGATGATAATATTCTGGCACTAACGGGTGAAATGGAACATTTCCTCAATAAATATGTATTAAGCAAGGTGGCGGAGCCCTATAGGGCCAGACAATTGAACCGAGTACTATTTGACGAAGAAATTTTCGGAATGAAGTATGATCTGACAAAAACATTCACAGCAAGAGGCGCGTTTGAAAACAAATTAGGCAATTGCCTTGCATTCAGTTATTTATATTCATCATTTGCCGATAAAGCGGATATATTGTTTGAGTATCAGGAAGTAGATGTTCCCTTAAATTGGAGCCCGGAAACAGGAAAAATTGATATAGTTTGGCGCCATATTAATCTACGTGTAAAAAATGGTGCGGACGCGGGCTCCGTATTTGATATCAATGAAATTAATGCAAACCAAAAATTAAATTCGCGTACTCTCACCCTGCCGCATGCCTTGGCACTTTATTATAGCAATATTGGCGCAGAAAATTTATTAAATGGTAACGAAAGTGAAGCTTTCTTATATTTTGCCAAGGGCATTTCCTTAACGTCAGAGGAACCAGATTTATGGGTGAATTTAGGCGTTTTGTTTAAACAGAAAGGCCTTTATAATTATGCTAAGCTGGCCTATGAAAATGCCTTAGTACTTGATCAGGAAAATTTTACGGCCAACGCCAATATGGCAAATTTATATCTGACCCTTGGGAATGGAAAAAAAGCTGATTTTTACAAAAAGGCTGCTGAAAACACCCAAATTAAAAATCCAAACTATCAATACAGAATGGCCCAAGCGGAATTTAACAAAAAGCATTATAGAAAAGCGCTTACCCATTTGGATGTCGCGTTTGATTATGGCATGGACGAAAAAAATTATGTGAGATTGAAGAATAAAATTCAACAACGGAAAAAAGAAAAATTTCAATGGAAAGAAGACGCAAAATTTCCTTTTCAACAATGGGATAGGCGGATTGTGGTTCAATAAAACGGATATGTTTATTGAACCATATGGATCAAAGTTGAGGCGGGATCAAGTGTATCTGACATCTTTAAACCTAATTCAACTTATGAATAAAACCAACTATCTACTACGCTCGTATTAGCTATTATAATAAATAAAATACTAAGAATAACTATTGTTTGGATAAACATTCTAAAATAATCTGGAAAAGAATATTTATGTGCATTCTTCTTATAATCCATTACAACTTTTATTACCGACCAAGGACAAAAAAGTAATATGACGAAACCGAATGAAAAATAAGCCCACTGCGTGGCAAAACCACATAATGCAAGTAGGAATAAAAATATCCCAAAATAATTGATAAATTTAGTCCATTTACTTTTTTTCCAATCATTAAAAAATTCAAAAATAGGTAATCCCCCCTTTATTCTTCAAATAAGCTCGCCAATTGATCCGTAATGGCGCCGCCTAATTGCTCGGCGTCCATAATTGTTATGGCATTTTTATAGTATCTTGTCACATCGTGACCGATGCCGATGGCCAGAAGTTTCACCGGAGATTTGGCTTCGATTACGTCGATGACGTGACGCAGGTGATCTTCGAGGTAATTTGCGCTGTTGGATGATAGTGTGCTGTCATCAACGGGGGCGCCGTCGGATATCACCATCAGGATGCGGCGTTCTTCGGGGCGGCTGATTAGGCGGTTGTGGGCCCAGAGCAGACTTTCACCGTCGATATTTTCTTTAAGTAGTCCCTCCCGCAGCATAAGGCCGAGGTTGTTACGGCTTCGACGCAGCGGGCTATCGGCTGATTTATAGATGATATGACGCAAGTCATTTAGGCGGCCTGGCTTTTCCGGTTTGCCATCTTCTGTCCATTTAATCCGCGACTTGCCACCTTTCCATGTTCGGGTGGTAAAGCCGAGCACTTCTACCTTAACACCGCATCGCTCTAACGTACGCGAAAGAATATCACCACACATTGCGGCGATGGTGATGGGGCGTCCACGCATGGAACCTGAATTATCAATCAGCAGTGTCACAACCGTATCTTTAAAATCACTGTCGTTTTCGGCTTTAAAGGATAAAGGATGCATGGGGCTTGTGGCAACACGGGTCAGGCGGGCCGTGTCCAAAATGCCTTCTTCCAAATCAAATTCCCATGAACGGGTTTGTTTGGCCATCAGTAATCTTTGCAAGCGATTGGCCAGTTTTGACACCATGCCCTGAAGGTGATGAAGTTGCTGATCAAGTTTTCTGCGCAGTTGAATAAGTTCATCCGGATCGCAAAGTTCTTCCGCGGCGATATATTCGTCATATTCCTTGGTATAAACATTGTAACCGGGACCGAGTGAATAGAGGCCCGCTGGGTCATTATCGCCCCACGGTGGTGCCGCACTTTCATTTTGTGCTTGCTTTAGCATTTCCATTAATTCTTCGGTCGACATTTCACTGGTTTGATCACCGTCGGCGTTATCATCTACGGGTTCGTCGGATTGTTCACCGCTGTCTTCTGATCCGTCGTCGTCACCTTCTGCTTCGTTTTCAATATCATCTTCGGATTGTTCGTTTTCTTGGCCTTGATCATCCAGATCATCACCGCCATCGTCGTCGGCATTTTCATCTTCATCAAAATCAAGGGCAAGGTCGAGGTCAGAAATGATTTTACGGCTTAATTTGGAAAACTCATCTTGATTATTAATGTTACTCAACAGTTCATCCAAATGTACGCCTGCTTTTTCTTCAATTTCGTAACGTAAATTATTGACGGCTTTGCGGGCGGATTTAGGTGGCAGTTCGTGGGTTAAGCGTTCGCGCACCAACAGTTTCATAATGTCGCCAAGCGGGGCGTCATTTATGGTTTTTGATTGCTCAATATCGTTGTCATTATAATGTTTTTCCAGATGCGCCTTTAAATTATGCGCGATCCCTTTCATTTTAATGCTGCCGATGGCTTCGACACGGGCGTCTTCAACGGCGTTATAAACCGCGATGGCAAGTTCGCCTTTGGGCATATATTTACTGTGAAGGGCATTATTGTGATGGCGTTTATGTAGGGAAAAGCTATCGCCTTTGCCGCGAAGCTCCGCAATTTCTTCCATGGACATATCGGAATAAACCATTGGCAGGCGCAACTGGCCCGGTGTCGGCGCAGGGGCGGTGCCAAAGCTAACTTCAATTTCTGCTTCGCCCGCGATTGCGCGAACGGTTGAAGAAACGGCCCGCTTAAAATCATCAAGGTTATGAAGGTTGCTTTTGCTCAATGGATTAGTCCAAATATATTTTTAGAAATCAGCCTTTAAAACAGTAGAGGCACCTTTTAATTCTTCACCAAATGAACGCTGATAATATTCTGCAATGATCGGGCGCTCTAACTCATCACACTTGTTCAAGAATGAAAGACGGAACGAAAAGGCAAGGTCTTTGAATATTTCAAAATTCTCTGCCCATGTCAGCACCGTACGCGGCGACATCACCGTGGAAATATCGCCGTTGATAAATCCCTTGCGGCTAAGGTCCGCCACTTGAACCATTTGTTTGATAATTTTGATATCATCTTCATTTTGCATCAAGGGCATTTTGGCGGTGATGATGTTTTCTTCCTGTTCATGGGTAAGATAATTCAAGGTGGTGACAATGTTCCAACGGTCCATTTGCCCTTGGTTAATTTGCTGAGTGCCGTGATATAGCCCCGTGGTATCACCAAGATCAATT
>JABIPV010000311.1 GCA_018699075.1 Kordiimonadaceae bacterium
CTGTATCAGACTTGCGTCCATTGTACAATATTCCCCACTGCTGCCTCCCGTAGGAGTCTGGGCCGTGTCTCAGTCCCAATGTGGCTGATCATCTTCTCAAACCAGCTATAGATCGCAGACTTGGTGAGCCATTACCTCACCAACTATCTAATCTAGCGCGGGTCCATCTGATAGCGATAAATCTTTCCCCCGAAGGGCGTATAAAGTATTAGCAGTCGTTTCCAACTGTTGTCCTTTACTATCAGGCAGGTCCCCACGTGTTACTCACCCGTGCGCCACTGTCCACAATCCGAAGACTGCTTATCGTGCGACTTGCATGTGTTAGGCATGCCGCCAGCGTTCGTTCTGAGCCAGGATCAAACTCTCAAGTTGATCCGACTAAAAGTCACACATAACGTATATGTTCTAAAATCAAAGGTCTCTTTATATTGCATATAAATACACAATAGTTGAGCCCTGAGAAATATAGTAACAGTTATGCAAAGTGCGCACATCCGCTGCCTACATTTCTCTTTCATAAAAACAATGTCAAAGATCACAAAAAAAACAACACAATAACCACACTACCAACCTAACCAAAATTCGTCTCCAAATCCAATCAAGTCAGCGATGCGTCGCCGTGTTGGTGAAGCGGGTTATAGGGGGAAGTATCTTACTTGTAAACAATAAAAATAATTTTTTTTCATTTTTATTTTATTCCTCTAAAAATTCATAGGAAAATGCTCTAAAACAACAGCTTAGATAACTTGCTTATATTTTCATTATTGAAATATTAACCATAGTTCTTTAAATAAAGAGTGAAATGATTTAAGGAAATGAGACTCAGTTAAGGAAAAGGTCTTACTTACAACAAATTTCGGTTATAATGATCCTATGCATTAACCAATAGAGCAGGAAGAATACCATCAAACACTATATTATGCATATAATGAAACAATACAGGCTCCATATATATGCTATTGGCATTTTTGTTGCCGGACTTATTGTTGGTCTTAGCAATATGATATTTACGGATGAACCACAAACGGCTCCCGCAGTCGTTCAAGAGGTTGTCACAGAAACAATCGTAGATGAAGTCAGTGATACTCCTGTTGAAACAGTGATTAGTAATGTCGCCGCAGATGAGCCTTTGGGCCTTACGGAAACAATGTCGCTATCGGCAGAAAACAATGACGAGACCTATGCAAAAGAGATTCGCATTAAAAGCGGTCAAGGCTTAATGGACGCACTGCTTAATAATGGTGCCGAGCGTGGTGATGCTTTCAATGCGATTAATTCGCTTGGTGATTTATACAATGTACGCAAAATTCAAGTGGGCCAACTTTTAAACGCCGCCTATAGCCCAAGTGGTGACCTGGTCCGCCTTAGTCTGCAAAAAGACTTTGATCATAGAATTAATGTGGAACGTGAAGGTGACATATATAAAAGCACTGTAGAAGAGCTTGCGACCCAAACCATTACCCGTCATGCATCCGGCATTATTGAAGACAGCCTTTTCCTTGCCGCGCAACGTCAAGGCCTGCCGCAAATCACCATTGTCGAGCTGATCCGTATTTTTAGTTATGATGTGGATTTTCAGCGTGAAATGCGCAAAGGCGATCAATTTGAAATTTTTTATGAACGCACGCTTTCAGAAGATGGTCGCAGGGTCCGTGAAGGCAACATCTTATTTGCCAAGCTGATATTAAGTGGCAAAGAAATAAATTTATATCGCCACACACCAGACAACAGCGATTATGCAGAATATTTCCATGAAGATGGCCAAAGTTCAAAAAAGGCCTTGATGAAAACGCCAATCGAAGGGGCGCGGCTATCTTCAAATTACGGCAGACGTAAGCATCCGGTGCTTGGTTATACCCGTATGCATAAGGGCGTTGATTTTTCCGCCCCCACAGGCACACCGATCATGGCGGCAGGTGACGGTGTTGTCGAGCGTTCGAGCTGGTTTGGTAGTTTCGGCAATTATGTGCGCCTGCGTCATAACGGCAGTTATAAAACCATCTATGCCCATATGAGTAAATATGGCCGCGGCATTAAAAAAGGTGCCCGGGTCAGGCAAGGTCAAATCATTGGTTATGTTGGGGCAACGGGCAGGGTAACTGGTCGTCATCTACATTATGAAGTTTATAAAGACGGCACCCAAGTGAACCCCATGAACCTTAAAATGCCGTCAGGGATCAAATTAGCCGGTGCGCCATTTGAAAGTTTTAAAGTGGCCATGACAACCACCAATACCCAAATCGACGAAACAAAGTCACATATTTTGCTGACCAAGGCGATTACAGAACAAGCGCCCTCAATTTCAGCCGAGTAAGGAAAACCTGCAATGATCAATGAAGCATTGCAACATCTGTTTATTCTCGCACCAAAACATATTAAGAAAATGGGTTATGTGAAAGAAAGCATCGCCATTGAAGCAAGGGCGAAACGTTGTCAACAAAGTTGGGCACCACATCTAGAAGAATGTAAAAAGCAGATCCTTGCGGCAACCTCAAAGTTAGCCCCGGGATCGACTATTATGCTTCTTGGTTCAGGTGGTTTGCATGATGTGCCGATGGAAGACCTGCGGGAATTTAAACTGATCTGCGTCGATATAGTCCATTTGCCAGAGACCATTAAACTATATCCAGACGTAGAATTTATAAATAAGGATGTAACGGGTGTGATTGAGCCGCTTTACAAAGCGGTGAAAAATAAAAACACATTCTTCCCTGATCCCGACTGGATATTGGCGAAGAGGCCGAACTTAATTATATCCTTAAATATATTGTCGCAACTTGCCTTAAAACCTGTAGGTTTTGCCAAAAGGCATAAATATGAATTGGGCGATTTCTTTCACGATAATATATTAAAAGCGCATGTAAATTGGCTGAAGCGACAGAAGACAAATGTTTTAATGATTTCCGATATAAACCGAGATTATTATCAAGGCGAAAAATTAATCGAAACAGAAGCCGCAATTCCCACGCTAGATATTGGCGCGCCAAAGGATACATGGAACTGGGATGTCGCGCCAAAAGGCGAGGTCGACAATAAAATCAACATCCGCCATGTTGTTGGTGCTTGGGAGTTTTAGCTAGGGTCTAGCTAATTATGCTCCAACCAGGCACGGACTTCACTGTTTCAAGAACAATAAATATCAAAAATCGGGACTGACTAGACACGCGCTCAGGTTTGAGGGGGCCGATAGCCTAAGCGCAAGCGCCGGCGCTTGAGGCTAGATATAAAGAGCAAAGCGGGTGATAGGTATGGCGGTAGCGTGATCCTGTTGAAATGGGATCAGATTATTTTAGAACTTTTGGTTAAACTATCTAAATTTATCTTGATCAGGACCTTCTAAAACATCTATACCAAACAACTCTCCATCTTTGGTGAGGTCTATATAAATATCCGGCCCTTTATACATCCCGATTAGATCAGATAATCTAATGTTTTTATCGACTATTCCGGGCTTACTCTTCATAAATTGGAGATACCCTTGGTCCCCGTCACCTTCTTCATCAAGGATTAATTCAAACCGCATTAACTTTCCTCGCTATTTAAAATATATTAGATGATATTCTTTACAGGATTCTTAAGCATTGAAGCAAGCACGACGATAACAAAGAAGTTTCAACAGGATCATACTTAGAAAGCTCTATACTAAGGGCTTTGCTTTAAAATGTCTCGCCTCAAGCGCCGGCGCTTGCGCTTAGGCTAACGGCGCCTTCAAAACTGTGCGGGTTTTAAGTTGGGTTCCGATTTTAGAATACCAGGCGCGTGATGGATTTATCACGCGCCTGGCTGGAGTATTTATTAATTTAGCCTGAGTGTGCTTACTTCACACACTCATCTCAATATCATTGGCACCGGCGGTTACGTTAACCGTGTCTCCATCCATAACGTCTCCGCCTAAGATCATATTAGCTAAACCATCCTGCACCTTTTTCTGGATCACGCGTTTTAGCGGCCTTGCGCCGTATACCGGATCATATCCGGCGTGGGCGAGCCAATCTTTGGCGCTATCGTCCAAATTAAGGGTGATTTTGCGATCTTCCAAGCGTTTTTCAAGTTGACGTAGTTGGATATCAACAATTGCACGCATGTGTTTCTCAGCAAGTCTGTGAAACAGAGTAATCTCATCCAATCGGTTGATGAATTCTGGTCGGAACGACGCGCGGACCACGTCCATCACATCATCGCGGACGCTGTCCACATCTTCATCGGCCCCTAAGGCGGCGAGGATGTCACTGCCGAGGTTGCTGGTCAGTATGATCAGCGTGTTGCTAAAATCTACTGTGCGGCCTTGTCCGTCGGTAAGGCGGCCATCATCGAGCACTTGCAGCAAGATATTAAACACATCCCCGTGGGCTTTTTCCACTTCGTCAAACAGCACCACTTGATAAGGTCTTCTGCGCACGGCTTCGGTGAGGACGCCGCCTTCTTCGTAGCCTACATATCCCGGAGGGGCACCGATCAGCCTTGCAACTGCGTGTTTTTCCATAAATTCGGACATGTCAATGCGAACCATAGCGGTTTCATCGTCGAAGAGATATTCGGCGAGGGCTTTTGTCAGTTCAGTTTTACCCACACCTGTCGGGCCGAGGAAAAGGAAAGATCCGATAGGGCGGCTTTCTTCCTGAAGTCCCGCGCGGGAACGACGCACGGCGGCGGCAACGGCCTTAACGGCTTCGTCCTGTCCAATCACACGATTACCAATATTTTCTTCCATGCTCATGAGCTTATCGCGTTCCCCTTCGAGCATTTTAGTAATAGGGATGCCGGTCCAGCGGCTGATCACTTCGGCAATATCACTGTCCGAGACTTCTTCTTTCAGTAGATGGTTTTCAGTTTCGCCAGCGTCCTTAACCACTTTTAATTTTTCTTCGAGCGCGGGAATTTCACCGTATGTCAGTTCCCCTGCCCGTGCGAGGTTGCCGTCGCGCTGGGCCTGTTCAAGTTCAACCCGGGCCACGTCCAATTGTTCTTTGATCTTTTGATCACCGTGGATACGGTCTTTTTCCATTTGCCACTGGGCAGTGAGAACGGCAGAATTTTGTTCAAGTTCGCTCAGTTCTTTGTCGAGATTTTTAAGCCGGTCTTTTGACGCGGCGTCCTTTTCTTTTTTAAGGGCTTCGCGTTCGATTTTAAGCTGAATAATACGGCGATCAAGCTCATCAAGTTCTGAAGGTTTGCTGTCCACTTCCATTTTAATTTTTGACGCAGCCTCATCCATCAAGTCAATGGCCTTATCCGGCAGGAAGCGATCATTGATATAACGGTTGGATAAAGTCGCCGCAGCAACCAAGGCACTGTCTTTAATGCGAATACCATGATGTAGTTCGTATTTTTCTTTAAGGCCTCGTAATATTGAAATGGTGTCAGCTACGGTGGGTTCGCCAATAAGCACAGGTTGAAAGCGGCGCTCCAAAGCGGCGTCCTTTTCCACATATTTTCTATATTCATTGAGCGTTGTCGCACCAATACAGTGAAGATCACCACGGGCCAAGGCTGGCTTTAATAAATTCGAAGCGTCCATTGATCCTTCAGAAGCACCCGCGCCAACGATTGTATGCAGCTCATCAATGAAAAGAACCACTTCGCCGTTCGCGGCGGAGACTTCTTGTAATACCGCCTTAAGGCGTTCTTCAAATTCGCCACGGTATTTTGCCCCCGCAACAAGCGCGCCCATATCCAGCGACATGATGCGTTTTTGGCTTAAGCTGTCAGGCACATCTCCGTTGGTTATGCGCAGGGCAAGACCTTCGGCGATGGCGGTTTTACCAACACCCGGCTCACCAATGAGCACCGGGTTATTTTTAGTGCGCCGTGAGAGGACTTGAATGGTACGGCGGATTTCTTCGTCGCGGCCAATAACCGGATCAAGTTTACCTTCTTTAGCCGCAGCGGTTAAGTCTCGGGAATATTTTTTTAACGCGTCATACGCGTCTTCTGCACTGGAAGAATTAGCGGCACGCCCTTTTCTAACTTCATTAATGGCGGTATTTAATTTTTGCGCGGTTAGGCCTGCTTTTTTAAGGATTTTTCCACTGGTGCTGTTGGTCAGCAAGGTTATCGCCAGAAGCAGTCTTTCCACCGTAACATATTCATCGCCGGCTTTTTTTGCCAGACCAGAGGCACTATCAAAAACTTTGGCGGTATCCGCATCCATATAAAGTTGACCAGATCCACCTTCCACTTTGGCGATCTTGTCAATTTCTTTATTGACGTTAATTAGGGCTGTATCGGGATCGGCGCCCGCCGCTTTCATAAGATTGGCACAAAGGCCTTCTTTATCATCAAGCAAGATTTTTAACAGATGCTCAGGGGTAAAGCGCTGATGGCCTTCTCTTAAGGCCAGGCTTTGTGCGGACTGTATAAATCCTTTTGTTCTGTCTGTAAATTTTTCAAAATCCATCTTTTAATTACTCCGAAAATATTACTTAAATTTATCTAATATAAATAACATATAATGTTGCATTTTCGCAACACAAGGGGGGAGGTCAAGATTGATGGATTATTGTGGGTTTACGATTACTTTTTTTACTCTGCGACTTCTTCTTTAACTTTTCTAGGTTTTCTTGCCGCTGGTTTACGCTTTGGCTTGGCATCCACGTCTACAGCACCGAGGGGTAATTCAAGCGCTTGTTGTTCTTTTTGCTCTGGTTCGGCTTTCGGGGCACGTTTTCTCGGCTTTGCTTTTGGTTTTTCTGGTGCAGGAGATGCTAAAAACGGCACTTCTTCAGCAACTATCATTTCTGGCATTTCTGGCATTTCTGGCATTTCTGGCATTTTCTGAACTTCCGCCACTTTTACCGCTTCTGCTTTATCATCATTATTTGATCCGACATCTTCTTTAATGACAACATTCTTTGCTTCATTTTCAACGGATTCCCGTCTGTTGCGTTCTTTTTCTTCTTCACGCTTTACTTCAATAGCGGCTTCGGCGGCAGAAAATTCAGAATAAAGGGAATAATAATGATGGGCAAACTGACCTAAAGCTTCAGACGTTTGACGGTCACGCGTTCTGCATTCAGCTGCAAGTTCTTTATATCTATCATAAAGCTGCTTTACATTGCCGCGTTGCTTGCCCGTTGGGCCATGGCTATCGACTTGACGTGTTGCGTTCATAGGCTGTTGCGATGGTTTATTGGACGGACCTTTATGGCCGCCACGCCCGCCTTGATTTCTACCACGATTGTTCGGTTTATTGCTGTGTCTCGACCTGTTGTTATGTCGGGGCTTTTGATTTGAGCTCATTAAATTTCTTATTACATTATAGGGCTTTGATAAATACAGTAGACCATAGAGATCTTTACTGTCTCAAGCACGGTTCAATTTAAGAATTTTGGAGTTATATTGCCGAATATTTTATTCAGCACCCACGCATATCTTTTGCGTAAGCTGACTTTACCCTGCTAATTGTTAAATGCCAAGGTACTTTTTCAATTAATTTCCAAAATAGTCACTGTCTAATCACCAAACACCTATTTCGATGTCCAAGGTCCTTATAAACGGTGATATTATTAAACCCTGAAGAGATGAATATTTCCTTAACATTATCAGCTTGTGTATGACCAACTTCTATAATAATGAGGCCATCTGGTTTTAAATGTGTAAAAACCTGATCTGCGATTAAGCGATAATCGTTTAAACCTTCGGGGCCGGAAAATAATGCTGTATCCGGTTCATGGTCGCGCACTTCTGGTGAAAGGCTCTCTTTTTCAACAAGCCCTATATAAGGCGGATTAGAAATAATGATGTCAAATTTATCTTGATCCGCAAGATTTTTTGTCCAGTTACTGATTTGAAAATCAGCCCTTTTCAAGAGGGATAAATTCTTAGCGTTTTCTTTTGCGACACTTAACGCTTTTTCAGAAATATCTGTCCCCAGTCCCTTAGCATTTGGAAACTCGCTAAGTAATGTCAGCAATAGACAGCCGGTTCCTGTTCCCATATCCAATATGCGCAATTTTGCTTTTGGATTATTAATTTCTTTTAGACACGCTTCAATTAAAGTTTCACTGTCAGGGCGGGGTGTGAGTGTGTCTTTCGTCACTTTAAAATTAAGTGACCAAAATTCTTTGTCGCCAAATATTTGCGACATAGGCATTCTGGATAATCTTAAATCAACCAATCTTTGAATTTCAGTTAAAGACTTATCATCAATCAATAGATCCCCTTCAATAGCATAATCTACTGGATTAATCTCCAATACATGTGTGATCAAGAGCTGGGCATCCAGTGCTGCCTCTTCAATCTGCACCTCTTTTAATTGGCATACTGTTTCCAATTTAAGGCTGCTAAGGGTTTTCACTTAACCTTCCATAGCCGCAAGTTGCTCGGCCTGATGTTCGGTAATAAGCGCCGTGATCACTTCTTCAAGGCCTTCTCCCCCCAGTATCTGATCAAGCTTATATAATGTAAGGTTGATGCGGTGATCTGTCATGCGCCCTTGCGGAAAATTATACGTCCGAATACGGGCAGAGCGGTCGCCCGAGCCTATTTGATCTTTCCGATCAGCTGAACGTTCCGCGTCGCGGGCTTCTTTTTCTGCGGCATAAACACGGGACATCAAAACCTTCATGGCTTTTTGTCTGTTTTTATGTTGCGATTTTTCGTCCTGTTGTTGCACGGTGATCCCCGTAGGAATATGAACAATACGCACCGCACTATCAGTGGTATTCACAGACTGCCCCCCCGGACCACTGGCCCGGAAAATATCAATACGAAGGTCTTTGTCATCTAGGGTAATATCAATGTCTTCTACTTCTGGCATAACCGCAACGGTTGCCGCCGACGTATGAATTCGGCCTTGCGTTTCCGTATCAGGAACCCGCTGCACGCGGTGTCCTCCGGCTTCATATTTTAATTTAGCAAAAACACCCGGCCCGCTGACAGAGACAATCGCTTCTTTAAAACCACCAGAATCACTTGATGAAGTACTTACCGCTTCGAACCGCCACCCTTGCGTAGCAGCATACCTTTGATACATTCGGTAAAGATCACCGGCAAATAACGCCGCTTCATCGCCGCCCGTTCCCGCGCGAATCTCAAGCATGGCATTTTTATCATCATCCACATCTTTTGGCAGAAGCATCAGTTGCACTTGATGTTCAAGTTTGGGAATTTTATCCTTAAGTTCCTGAAGTTCCATCGTCGCCAGCTCACGCATTTCGGCGTCACTATCTTCATCGGTAATCATTTCCGCGAGGTCATGCGTTTCCTGAATATTATTGATATATTCTTTGGCAATTTTTACCACAGGCGTCAGATCGCTATATTCTTTAGAGATTTTTACAAATTCGTCTGAGGAAAGTGCTTCACCACCAGACATTAGATGTTCTAATTCCTCGTGACGAACAATAAATTGATCTAATCTTTCGCGTGGTATCATTTTTCATTATCCAAAATATAATTGGCTAAATTCGATATTGAAACTTCTTCCTGACTGCCTTGATCAAGGTTTTTCACCATCGCCACGCCACGTAATAACTCATCTTCGCCGATAAGAATCGCAAAAATGGCCTTTTGTTTATTGGCTCGTTTCATGCGTTTTCCCACATTACCTTTATAACCCATATCAACAACGATGCCACTGGTTCTAAGATCATGGGCAACTTTTAAACATAGGGTTTGGCTTATAGCGCCAACAGGAGTAACTACTACGGGACGATTTGGTTTATGCAATATGTCTTCTGAAATAAGCTCAGCCAATCTTTCCATACCGGCGGCCCACCCAACGCCCGCGGTCTTTGGTCCACCCATCATTTCCATCAGACCGTCATAACGGCCCCCTGCGAGAACTGTTCCCTGCGCCCCTAATTGATCGGTGGTGAATTCAAAAGCCGTATGACAGTAATAATCCAAGCCCCGAACCAAGCGATCGTTGATTTGATAATCGATGCCAAGGCCTTCGAGGCCGTCCGTTACAGTGGCAAAGAAATCTTTAGTTTCTTGGTTATAATATTCCCCTATACGTGGTGCGTCTGCAATTAAGAGGCGGTCCCCTTCATCCTTACTATCGAGGATACGCATAGGATTTTTTTCAAGCCTAACAAGACTGTCTTCACTGAGGGCGCCTTTATGGCCATTAAAATATTTCACCAGCGCGTCACGGTAATCATTGCGGCTCTCAGGGTCACCAAGACTATTAAGTTCTAGAGTTATATGTTGCCCAATACCCAATTCATTTAAAAGATCAGAGGCAATTGCCAGTACTTCTATATCGGCCTGCGCTTCTGGAACTCCAATTATTTCAACATCCATTTGGTGGAATTGTCTCATCCGGCCTTTTTGTGGTCGCTCATAACGAAAAATAGGGCCAAAACTATAAAACTTGCAAGGCGTCGATTGCTGAAGTCCATTTGACATAAACGCGCGCGCAATCCCCGCTGTATATTCAGGGCGCAATGTAACATGTTCGCCGCCACGGTCTTCGAATGTATACATTTCTTTATTAACCACGTCGGATGTTTCCCCGAGTGTGCGTTTGAAGGTTTCGGTGAATTCGAATATAGGCGTGTCTATTTCTTGGTGGCCATACCGCGTGGCCACACTTCTGAAAATTTCAAAAATAGTTCGGAACCGAATAGACTTATCGCCTAATATATCGTGTGTTCCGCGTACTGGCTGAAGACGCGCCACTTTCCTTCTCCCTAACTTATCTAAGATGCTTGTTGATTGGACTTTTCAAGTTCGGCTGCTTTAGCCTCAACAAGTTTAATAATATGTTCGATGATACCTTCATCATCAATTTTATGGTCCGTTACGCCATTTAAATAAACCATATGATTACCGTTACCACCGCCTGTAAGGCCAATATCGGTTTCACGAGCTTCCCCCGGGCCATTGACAACACAGCCAATGATGCTCAAACTTAACGGTGTGGAAATATGCTCTAAACGTTTTTCCAATGTTTCAACGGTTTTAATCACCGGATAAGCCTGACGTGCACAAGAAGGGCAAGAAACAATACGCACGCCTCGATGACGAAGGTCGAGACTTTTGAGCATATCAAAACCCACTTTGATTTCTTCAACTGGATCTGCTGATAATGACACACGAATACTGTCGCCTATACCGGACCAAAGTAACATTCCCATGCCAATTGATGACTTAACGGTTCCTGCCCGTAAGCTTCCTGCTTCGGTTACGCCAACATGCAGCGGATAATCACACGCATCCGCGAGGCCCTGATACGCTGCGACGGCCAAAAACACATCCGACGCTTTAACACTGATTTTAAATTCATGGAAATCATTATCTTCAAGAATGCGGGCATGCTCTAGTGCACTTTCGACCATAGCATCCGGACAGGGTTCACCATATTTTTCAAGCAGGTGCTTTTCAAGTGAGCCTGCATTTACACCAATACGCATGGAACACCCATGATCTTTTGCCGCCTGAACAACTTCACGAACCCGTTCAGGGCTACCGATATTTCCCGGATTAATACGCAGGCAAGCGGCCCCCGCTTCTGCCGCTTCGATGCCGCGTTTATAGTGAAAATGGATGTCGGCTATTATGGGGACAGAGACGTTATCAATTATTTCTTTTAATGATTTGGTTGACGCTTCATCAGGACAAGAAACACGCACAATATCCGCGCCCGCATTTTCAAGATCTTGAATTTGTGCCACAGTTGCCTTTACATCGGTAGTTAATGTATTGGTCATGGACTGGACGCTGATCGGCGCGTCACCACCAACGGGAATATTTCCCACCATAATCTGGCGGCATTTACGTCTGATAACATCGCGGTACGGGCGAATACTCATTTATTAAGCCTAATATATAAAATTTGAATTTTGCAAAAACATGCAAACCTTCCCCTTAATAACAAGGAGAAGCGCTTTTGGAAAATAGTTTATTTAAAGAAAGGTAATAATTTTAGTCCAGCATAGAAAGATTTTGCAATTTTTCTTGCTCTAAAACGATGTTTCTGACAATTTCACCTTCGCCGCCAAGAGGCTTAATGGCATTGCTGCCAACAAAAACCGTAAGAGCCGCAGCATTGTTCGTCATCAAATTTAGGCCAAATGCTTTCGGCGGCACTAAATCTTCGCCTTTGGTAAGAATTTTATCAACGAGTACCGTTCCGTCATCTTGTGAAATTCTAATCCATACATCATCTTTAGCTTTTAAATGTACGTCTGCCATATTTGTAGGATTAATTTGTGGAGCTTCTTTTTTAGCTTCAACCTCACTTACAGGAATAATTGCATTTGAGGAAACAGTTTCATTTGTCGTGTTTAATTTATTGGCAACAACGAGTGGCGATATTTCTTCGGCATCAGAATTATCATAGCTGCTCCATACACCCACCAATATCGCAACACTAAAAGTAGCCGCCCAGGCGGCTCCTTTTAAAGAAAAATTATTATGCTTCTCAGCTTCTGGAAATGTCAGTACGGCACTTTCTTTCAATCCCACATATTCATGTTCGTAAATAGCGGTGATTTCCTGAGCATCTAATCCTAGATAATTTGAATAGTTCTTCAAAAAGCCGGTCGCATAGCAAGACGATGGAAAAGATCCAAAGTTATCTAGTTCAAGAGCTTCTAATAGATAAGGTTTAATACATAATTCACGGGCAATTACATTCAAGTCTTTGACTTTATGTTTTTGTCTCGCTTGTTTTAGTAATTTACCAACACTTTTCTGTGCATTATTACTTTTTATTTCTGAGCAATTAGAGTTCACTTTTTATCCCCGCATTAACGTCATCTATATATATTTTCAAACTTATAAATTTATATAGATGCTGTCTGCTATCCAATGGTTAATGATCTAAATTATGACCTAATAAGATTAGCATTTGGTTAAGGCAAAATACTTTCTTATTTTATAAACACTTAGACTAACAAACCTCTCCAATCCCCCGAAGAGTCAAAGTCAACATTATATTAATGCAATGAGTCAACAAAAAACTGCAACTATCCGTAATTATAGGGTAAATTCGTCTAGAATCACTGGATTCGGACGTCATTGTCCTTAGCAAACTGAATCAACTGACCCCTGATGGACTGATCAGAACGACTCAGTAAATCATTCATTAGAGGCTCTAATGAACTAATATCAAGGCTTCTGATCATCATCTTAACAGGGCCTATTGCCGCTGGTGCAATAGATAGCCTACGATAGCCAATGGCAAGTAGCGCCATGGCACCAATTGACTTACCACCGATTTCCCCACAAAGCGTGAGTGGCACATTATATTCGTCACATTTTTTTACGATAAACTGCAACATGGTAAGAGCAGGCGGTGACAAAGTATCATATCGTTTATTTAGTTTAGGATTTTCACGGTCACTTGCAAAAAAGAACTGCATGAGATCATTGCTGCCAATAGAAATAAAATCAACATTGGGTAATAAATTATCCAATTGCCAAACAAGGCTTGGTACTTCAAGCATGGTTCCGACTTTGACATCTTTTGGCATGGGCCTATTATTTTTTCTATGACGGTCTAGCTCTCTTTTCAAAATTTCTTTTGCAAATTTAAATTCACTAACATCCGTAATCATAGGAAACATAACATTTAAGGTCGTTCCTGCTGCTGCTGTAATAAGAGCACGGAGTTGATATCTCAATAAGGCCGGCCGATCAAAAGCAATTCTTATGGCCCGCCAACCGAGGGCCGGGTTTACTTCTTTTTCGCGCTTTAGAAAGGAGACTTCTTTATCACCGCCAATATCCAGTGTTCTAAAAGTAACTGGTTTTCCATCAGCCGCATCAATTATTGATTTATAAAATTCGGCTTGCGGATGAATTCTCGGCAGTGTTTCACTGATCATAAACTGAAATTCTGTACGAAATAATCCTACGCCCGTTGCCCCAGTTCGGTGCATACCTTCTATATCCATGGCCAACCCACCATTGATAACCAGCTCAACTTCCACGCCGTCTTTTGTAATTACTGGTTTGTCGCGCATATCGTCATAACGGGCAAGTAATTTAGCCCTCGCCGCAATATTATCCCGATAACTTTCAAGGATATCTGGTGGCGGTGAAATGTAAACCTCACCGTCTAGTCCGTGTACTATAATTTGAACATTTTCTTCGAGGTCAAGAATACCTTCCCCAAGTTGACCAACCATAGGAATACCAAGAGCGCGTGCAACAATTGCCACATGTGATGTTGAAGAGCCTTCTTGTAAAATAACAGCTTTTAATTTTTCCCGGTCATAATCAAGGAGTTCCGCCGGACCCATATTTTGGGCTACCACCACTGAATTATCCGGCAAGTTAATAGACGCTGCAGTCCCTGCTTTTCCCATCAAATGACGAATAAGCCGATAAGCAAGGTCATCCAGATCACTGAGCCGTTCTCTTAAATAAGGATCGTTGGTTTTCATCATTTTAGAACGGTTTTCAATCTGAATTTTTTCAACCGCCGCTTCCGCCGTCAACCCGCCTTCGATGGCCGTTTCAATTTTCGTTCGCCACCCTTTATCGTGGGCAAAAAGTTTATAAACATCTAAAATTTCACGGTGCTCGCCGTGGTGAATAACATCCTCCGCAGACATCATTTCATCAATTTGCCTTAGAAGCCTTTCAAAGCCTCTGTCTAAGCGCTTTAATTGTAAATCATAATCCTCGGATAAATGATCTAATATCTCCAATTTGGGCTCGTGCATAACAACCACGCCTTCTGCGAACCCTTCTGCAAAAACCAACCCTTCAAAACGCATAATTCCAGCTTTATCAACAATCCCTTCGTTCTGGTCTTGCTGGTTTAAAAGCTCCCCTCCAACAACGAGCTCTGCCAGCACCATGGCAACCGTTTGAAGGGCTTCTTCTTCTTCCTCTGAATATTGGCGACTCGTTTTATTTTGCACAACGAGAACACCAACGACTTTACCGACCCGTAAAATGGGCACTGCCATCAATGATTTATAAATTTCTTCCCCTGTTTCAGGAAGGTATACAAATTTTGGATGACTTTGAGCATCACTTAAATTAAGTGAAACTCCCGTTGACGCCACCAGGCCAACAAGTCCTTGGCCAACGCGTAATTTGGTAATATGAACAGCTTCTGACTTTAAGCCTTCGGTCGCAAAAAGCTCTAAAACATCCCCACCACGCACAAAATACGCAGAACACACTTCAACAACCATGTTAATTGCGACAAGATGCACGACTTTATTCAGACGCTCCTCTGCAGCGTCTGCACTTGCCATAATCTCATGTAACTGCCTCATCAATAGACGAGGTGCATTATTTACGGGGTTCAAATTACCCTCCCCAGTTCGTTTAAGCCGATAGGCTATGAAGCCAGTTGTTCGCTTGCTTGATCGAGTAGATTTGCAATAATTTCTGAAACAGGCTGAATTTTTTTAACCATGCCAACGCTTTGGCCCGCCATTACGGAACCATTTTCTACATCGCCATCAATCACCGCACGGCGAAGCGCGCCCGCCCAATAATGTTCAATTTCAAGCTGTGCATCGTTCATTTCAACTTCACCGGCCTGATATTTGGTTATCACTTCACGCTGCTTTGCCATAAATTCTACTGAAGCAGCATTTTTAAGTGCACGCACAGGAATAACCGGAAAACGAGGATCAATTTGCACAGACGTTATAGCATCGCGGGCATTGCCGCGCATAAACATTTTTTTAAAATTTTCATGGGCTATTGATTCTTCCGCACACACAAACAACGTCCCGAGCTGACAACCCGAGGCCCCCATTTGCATATATGATGCCATCACTTCACCGCGACCAATTCCGCCGGCAACAAAAATAGGAACATCTTTAATGTGTGGTAGTATTTCCTGTGCAAGAACAGACGTTGATACGGGACCAATATGCCCGCCTGCTTCTGAGCCTTCAACCACCAGAGCATCGGCACCACTACGAATAAGTTTTTTTGCAAGGATTAATGCTGGGGAGAAACAAATTACTTTTGCGCCACCCTCTTTAATACGTTTAATATTATCCCCTGTAGGAATACCCCCAGCAAGAACAACAAATTTTACATTATGAGCCAAAGTTACATCAATAAGTGCATCAATATCAGGATGCATGGTGATCAAGTTTACACCGAATGGCTTGTTCGTTTTAGCCTGGGTATCAATAATGACTTGGGACAATAGGTCCGGCGTCATACTTCCACAGGCAATAACCCCAAAGCCACCAGCATTAGATAAAGCACTGACCAAATTACTTTCAGAAAGCCAGCTCATTGCCCCCCCTAAAATAGCATACTCTGTACCTAAGAAATCTGTGCCTTTTTTCCAAAGTTGATTTAATTTCGCAAGGTTTTCAGCTTCCATTTCTTACTCTTTCTTTTTTTATTTTTTATACTATTCAGCATCCAAGCCGTATGCTGTATGAAGCGCCCTTACGGCAAGTTCAGTATATTCAGAATTAATCAAAACACTAATTTTAATTTCAGAGGTTGAAATTACTTGAATATTTATGCCTTTTTCAGCAAGTGTTTTAAACATTGTTGCGGCAACACCCGCATGTGAACGCATACCGACCCCAATCACAGAAATTTTTACCACATTAATATCAGTCAGCAGGCTATCAAATTGTATATCATTCGCCCCTTTCAAGATAGATGTGGTTTTATCCAGATCAACATCTGTCACTGTAAATGTAAGGTCAGTTTTTCTACCGTCTTCTGTTTCATTTTGAATGATCATATCAACATTGATATTACCATCAGCAAGAAGCAGGAAGATATTGCTGGCGATGCCCGGTTCATTAACAACACCAACTATTGTAATTTGTGCTTCATTTTTGGCATAGGCAATGCCGCTTACGACTTGTTTTTCCACGATCTCATCCTCATCAACAACCATTGTTCCCGGTTTATCTGTAAAGCTAGATAATACTTGGACACGAACTTTATGGTTCATGGCCATAGCAACAGAGCGCGTTTGCAAAACCTTTGCGCCCAGTGATGCCATTTCTAACATTTCTTCATAGGTAATTTTATCAAGTTTGCGGGCCTGTTTTACAATACGAGGGTCGCTGGTATATACACCGTCCACATCCGTATAAATATCACAACGATCAGCATTAATTGCTGCAGCCAACGCCACCGCCGACGTATCCGTGCCACCGCGGCCTAGCGTGGTAATGCGGTTATCCGCAGAAATACCTTGAAAGCCGGCCATCACGCACACAATGCCTTCTTCCATTCTTTTAATAATCTCATCGGTGCCAATTTCTTCAATTCGGGCTGCGCTATGAACCTGATTTGTTTTAAAAGGTATTTGCCAGCCAAGCCATGATCTGGCCGGAATGCCCATATCTTGTAATGTGAGCGCAAGTAACCCTGCTGTAATCTGCTCACCCGCAGAAACAACCGTGTCATATTCACGGGCATCATGCAGCGGAGAGATTTCTTCCACCCACCTCACGAGCTGATCTGTGGTGCCCGCCATAGCGGATACAAAGACGGAAACTTGATTGCCAGCGTCTGCTTCTTTTTTTACACGCTGGGCGACAATTTTAATACGTTCCAAATCTGCCACAGATGTCCCGCCAAATTTCATAACTATTCGCGACATAAATATCTCTTATTCTGTATATATGATAATAATACAATAAACTGCGTCTTTCATATATGCTTATAGGTGCTTGAAGCAAGTGCCGACTTGTATATATTATAGATTAATTTGAAATTATGAGATCAAAAAGCATTATGGAAGCCGAAAATACTACAGCAACCGCCAAATCTGTAAATCCTGACGAAATATCACATTTCGCCTCTATGGCGGAAACATGGTGGGACCCTAATGGGCCATTTAAGCCCCTACATCAGTTAAATCCAACACGAATCGAATTTATCAGAAACGAGGTTTGCCGACATTTTGATCGGGACCCCTTAACAGAGATGCCATTAAAAGACCTTAGAATTCTTGATATTGGCTGTGGCGGAGGCCTTCTTTGTGAACCAATGGCCCGTCTTGGGGCTACAATAGTCGGTGCCGACGCGGCAGAAAAAAACATTAAAACCGCGAGCATTCATGCGGATCAAATGGGCCTTAATATTGACTATAGGTTTATCACTGCCGAAGAATTAGCCGAAAATGGTGAAAAGTTCGACGTGATTTTAAATATGGAAGTGATCGAACATGTCGCTGATATTGCTTCTTTCTTAAATGCTTGCCATCAACTGCTCAAGGATGACGGCTGTATGACCTTATCCACTTTAAACCGTACTTTAAAGTCATGGACTATGGCCATTGCAGGGGCTGAATATCTACTACGTTGGTTACCTGTGGGCACCCATGATTGGAAAAAGTTCTTAAAACCTTCGGAGCTGAGTATGCATGCCTTAAACAGTGGCTTTACGATTATGGACCTTAAAGGAATGGTTTATAATCCGCTGAATGGTAAGTGGTCATTAAACAGTCACGATTTTTCTGTCAATTATGTGGCCCTAGCGGTGAAATCACATAATGGATAAAGCCCCTGTAAATCACGTCATGCGCATTTGGACACCCGACGAAGAAAAGGTCGAGACCCGCCCTGTCACAAATGAAATTCCAATTGTGCTTGAATATAATTGCGTCACTTTTGCCGTCATGATGGCAACGCCCGCTGATCTGGTTGATTTTTCCTATGGCTTTAGCCTGACCGAAGGGATCATCGAGAAAGAAAGTGATATCATATACGCTCAGATCAAAAAGGCGCCAAAGGGTAAAGTGGCTGCAATCGAGATTAGAGCGAAAGCTTTTCACAAACTTGAAACCTATAATCGAACCCTTACAGGGCGAACTGGTTGTGGACTATGTGGTGTAGAGAAATTGGAACAGGCGATTAAACCCTTGGATAAAGTTGTCTCAGATTTAAAAGTTGACGCTCGCCAAATCCACAGCTCGATGCAAAAAATTAAATCAAAACAAACCCTAAATAAAGAAACTGGCGCATTGCACGCCGCCGCTTTTGTGTCTGCAGACGGTGAAATTATTGCTATCCGTGAAGATGTGGGACGCCATAATGCTCTTGATAAACTTATTGGGCATTTAATGCGGGAAACTATAAACCCCTCTAATGGATACGCTCTTATTACAAGCCGCTGTAGTTTTGAAATGATACAAAAATGCGCCATTGCCGGCATTCCCATAATTGCCGCTGTTTCCGCGACAACCGATCTAGCGATAAAACTCGCGCAAGAAGCAGGTATTACAATAATTGCCTTTGCCAGAAAAGAGGGTCTAAACATCGTCATTGATCCTGAAAATAGAGTGTTATAATAAAGTTTTTCGATTTAGAGCAACTTTTCAGCCTGCGCTAAATCTTCTTCAGTATTAATATTTAAGAAAGGGTCAGGGACTTGGTCCCAGATCACTCTGGCTGGGCTATGTTTATTCACCCATGCCATCATTTTACGTTGATCATTTTTGAGAACAGATCGTAGATCATCCGTCAATGACAGATCCCATTTCGCCAGAACAGGATGCATTCGGCCGTTCGAACTGGCAACAACCACCGAACTATTATGATGTTCTGATAATTTTTCAACAAAGTCGTGCGGAATAAACGGCGTATCACAAGGAGCTGTAACAACAGAGGTAAAGCCCTTTTGTTTCGCATATTCAAGGGCAGTGAATAAACCACCTAAAGGGCCATATGGATTTCCCTGAGGATCCAAAATTATGTCTGGGACAACTTCTAAAGCACATTCAATATCTGTATTTTGAGCATTTAAGATCAAGTTGTCTACCTGAGGCTCTATTCTTTCAATGATGTGTGAGAGTAATTTTTTCCCCCCAAGTGATAACAAAAATTTATCGTTGCCCCCCATACGACGGGAGGCTCCACCCGCGAGTATAACCCCTAAAACGCGGGCATTTTGCGGATCAGTAGATGACATGAGGATGTTTAACTATCGAGCTTATCGGTGCCAGGGACAGGAAGAACGTCGATACCTTCTTCAATCAACTCTTCGGTTTCCCGAAGGGTGGTTTCACCGTAAATACCACGTTTTTCGCCTTCACCTGAATGAATTTTGCGGGCTTCGTCAGCAAAGTCAGAACCCACATATTCACATGAGTTTTCCAC
The DNA here is from genome assembly GCA_018699075.1 of Kordiimonadaceae bacterium. Lineage (GTDB taxonomy): Bacteria > Pseudomonadota > Alphaproteobacteria > Sphingomonadales > Emcibacteraceae > Pseudemcibacter. Next base: position 20,010 of record JABIPV010000311.1, read on the forward strand.
TTGACGTCTAAACTTAGCCATTGTGTTATGCATGTGCTCTAAGGCGCGTTTGACGTCTTCCGGACCAACTTCGTTAGTATCCGGAGAATGAGCACTGACCATAACTTTATGATGATCATGGTCATGACCAATAGAATCAGACGCCGTACTTTCAGCCATATTATGAGAAGAGATATTAGGCGACATCAATGATTTTGATGTTTTTGTACAGCCACATAGTGGACATTCTACAAGATCCTTACCGGCCTGCGCCTCAAAAGATTCATTGCTTTGAAACCATGCTTCAAAAACATGACCGTCACTACATTTAATATCAAATAAAATCATAATTTCTCTTACCAACCTTAAGCCAACTTTACACTTTTTCTACTATAGCAACATTCTTATCGTGGGTCAAAGCCGCAATGCGATTTCTTGCCTCTATCACATTATTTAGGTCTATTTCGGCAATAGTAACGCCAACTTCTTCTCCGCCATCCCCTAAAATCTGCCCCCAAGGGTCAATAATTAAGGAATGACCATAGGTTTTTCGCCCATTTGCATGGTCACCAACTTGGGCGGGAGCAAACAAATATGCACCATTTTCAATCGCCCGTGCCTGTAACAAAGTATGCCAATGGGCCTTTCCTGTCACATACGTAAAGGCCGCAGGAACCGTGAGCATCATTGCCCCCGCTTGCGCTAACATCCTGTAAAGATACGGGAAACGCAGATCATAACATATTGATAAGCCAACTTTCCCCCATGGTAATTCGCCCAATACCGCTTGATCCCCAGCTTGGTACGCATTTGATTCACGGTATTGTTTTTCACCCGGCAAATCTACGTCAAACATATGAATTTTATCGTATGAGACAACTTTTTTGCCTTCTGGTGAAAGAAGAAAGCTTCTATTGGCCGCTTTATCGCCCTTTTTGACGGCAATTGAACCAAGCAACAACCAAATATTCAATTCTTTAGCCAGCGCTGCAAAATAACGCCACGATGTGTCTTCTTGTTCAGTGAAAATACTTGCCATCATTTGTTGGCTATCGGAACCAAACAAAGTGGTCATTTCTGGCGTTAAGACAAATTCGGCTCCTTGAGCTGCAGCTTGGCGAATTAAAGCCTCCGCCGACTTGATATTTTCATCAATGACGTCTGAGGATGTCATTTGCACTAAGCCAACTTTGAATATGTTGGAAATGGTGGCCTCTACGTTCATAACAACGAGGGGTTACTGACTTAGAAGAGCGTCAAGGTGTCCTGCTCTATCCAAGGCGAATAAATCGTCACTGCCGCCAATATGATCATCGTTGATAAAAATCTGCGGGACAGTATTTGCACCACCCGTCTTTTTTTGCATATCTGCTTTATATTCGTCTTTCGACCAAATATTATATTCCTTGAATTCCTTGCCTTTTTTGCCAAGAAGTTGCTTTGCGAGTGTACAATATCCACAGCCCGGGCGCGTATAAATAACAATATCAGTCATAAGTATTTCCAAAATTCATAAAATAAGTTTTCTGATATATAGGTTTTTAAGGGGGTTTTACAATGATCATTTGAATTATTTTAAGTTTTGTGGCGAAACGACGCGGTAGATTGTCAGTACATAAACGCTTTTTGCTCCCGCTTTTTTAAGAACTCTGGCACAATTTTCTGCCGTAGATCCGGTTGTATAAACATCGTCAATTAGCAATACATTTTGTCCTTCTATGGAAGGCCTATTACTTGAGACAACTTTAAAGGCACCCTGAACATTTTTCGAGCGTTTTTTAATGTTTCCTTGTTGTGGTGGTGTGTTCTTTGTTCGAATTAACAATTCAGTTTCGTGAGGCAAATTAAGGTCTTTCGCGAGTATTCGAGATATAATCGCCGACTGATTATAGCGCCTGCTAAAAAGTCGTTTTTTATGAAGCGGAACAGGCATAATCACATCAATATTGGTAAATAATCCGCTCCCAGCTTGTTTAATTAACTTCGTAAAGAACGTCGCATATTCAAGCTTATCTTGATGCTTAAAACCGATAATCATATTGCGGCTATAATCATCATAACGAATGGCTGAAATGGCCATATCAAACGCCCGATCCGTTTTTTGACAAGCACCGCAACGGCTTTCCCCAATGACAGAATAATCAATCCCCATATCCACTCCAAACGGAAATCCGCAACAACGACACATGGGCTGGGTAATAAAATGAACGTCTTTCCAACATTCTGGACAGATGTTATGGGCCTGATCAACCCGCACAGCACAATTTAAGCATTTTGGCGGCAATACAAGGTCTAGGGCGCGATGACAAAGTGTTTTAAATTTTTGAAATATGTTTTTGTCCCCCTATTTAACATTTGTGGCTTTTCGTTCGCTTGGAAAAATGCCATATAGTCATTATGACTGAAACCACTTCCGATAAAAAGCTTCAATTTAAAGGACCGCTTAAAGAAGTAGAGATCTTTAATCGCCCGCTTATTAAAAAAAGACGTGATAGAATTGCCTCTGAATTTCGTAAGCACGACTTTATCAATCAGGAAATCACAAACCGCCTTATTGATAATGTTCAGGATATAAAGCGTAATTTTAATATTATCCTTAATATGAATTGTGATGAACGCTCTATGCACACACATTTTGAAAACGTATTTGTGATTAATCAAGACCTCTCTTATAAGATGGTTTCCCGCTATGAAGGTCTAAAAATTCAAGCCGATGAAGAGCTTTTTCCATTTCAAAATCAAAGCCTTGAGTTAATATTAAGTTGTCTTAACCTACATTGGGTCAATGATTTACCGGGTGCCCTCGCGCAATTATTACACGGTTTGAAACCAGACGGTTTATTCTTAGGCGCCCTTTTCGGCGGAGAGACTTTAACAGAATTACGCCAGTCTATGCTTAAGGCCGACATGGATCATCGTGGCGGCATAAGCCCCCATATTTCTCCCTTTGTTGATGTACGTGACGCTGGTTCTTTAATGCAGCGAGCGGGCTTTACCTTGCCTGTGGTCAGTACAGAAAGAATAACGGTCACTTATTCGGATGCTTTTGCCCTTATGAAAGAATTAAAAGGCATGGGCGAGAATAATGCCCTGATGAAAGGGTATAAAGCTTTATCATCGCCAAAATTAATGATGAAAGTTGCTGAAAACTATCATTTAAGTTTTGCCAATGAACAAGGAAGAATACCTGTCACATTTGATATTATTTATCTGCAAGGCTGGGCCCCCCACGAAAGCCAACAAAAACCGTTAAAACCGGGTTCTGGCAAAATGTTTCTTAAAGATGCTCTTGGTCAAAAACCCCCCAAATCTGATAAGCTATCATAAAAAATCCCTAATCATTGCAATCAGCGGTTCATCCGCTGGCGGCATCGGATATTTTTTAAGATCATTTATTTTCACCCATTTTAAATTTTGGCCTTCTACCGGCTGCATGATGCCATCCCATTTTCGGCACACATAAACCGGCATTAATAAATGAAAATCTTCATAAGTGTGTGATGCGAAGGTAAAGGCGGCTAAACAAGATTCTGTGGTATCAATATTCAGTTCTTCTTTAAGTTCGCGTATGAGTGCACGCTCAGGTGTTTCACCGGGCTCAACTTTTCCGCCTGGAAATTCCCACAGGCCTGCCATGCTTTTACCTTCTGGACGCTGCGCGAGGAGAATTTGCCCGTCTATATCCATCATCACCACAGCCGCAACGGTGATAAGTTTTACAGGACCTTGTGGCCATCCACCCGGAGGGTCTGGGCAAAATTCGCTCATATTTTAAACTCCAACTCTAAGCCTAGCTTCTATAATCAGCATTAATGGTAATATAATCATGGGTTAGATCACAGGTCCATACGGTGGCAGAACCCTCTGCTATGCCGACATGAACTGATATTTCAATCTCTTGCCCTTTTAGATGCTCGGTACATTTATGTTCGTCGTAATCCTCTAATCCCATACCATGTTCTGTTACTTTTTGGCCGCCAATATGAATTTTCAAGGCGTCGCGATTGGCTTTTTCACCCGCTTTTCCAACCGCCATGACAATGCGGCCCCAATTTGCATCTTCCCCGGCAATTGCCGTTTTAACCAATGGGGAGTTAGCGATGCTTAAGGCTATTTTTTTTGCCGCAAGGTCATTTTCTGCACCGTTCACATTAATGGATATAAATTTACTGGCCCCTTCACCATCACGTACAACTTGATGAGAAAGATCAAGCATTAGAGCGAAGAATTTCTGCTTAAAGTCGTCTAAGACAGGATCGTTAGCATCATTTATCATGCCTTCACAACCCGTTGCAAAAGCAAGTACAGTATCAGACGTTGAAGTATCACTATCAACGGTAATACTGTTGAACGAGCCGCCTGTAGCTTCTTTGAGGATTGACCCTAAGGCCTCTGGTCCGATCGAAGCATCGGTAAATATAAATCCAAGCATTGTCGCCATATCCGGTGCAATCATACCCGAGCCTTTTGCAAATCCATTTATGTTTACCGTTTTAGAACCGATCTTTGTTGTTACGGTCGCCCCTTTTGGAAAGGTATCCGTGGTAAGAATAGCGCGCGCCGCATCTTGCCAATTTTCTGACTTAAGTTTTCCTGTCGTTTCCGCAATATGATCATTAATAACAGTTGCGTCCAACACTTCGCCAATAACACCCGTCGACGCCACGTAAACTTCATCCAAATCACAAGATAAAGTATCAGATACAGCTTTGATTGTTGACGTCATGGCATCTTCACCCGCTTTGCCAGTAAACGCATTTGCATTTCCCGCATTTACAAGCACGGCGCGGGCCGGTTTATTTTTTCTCAGCACACCCCGACACCAGTCCACAGGGGCTGATGAACATTTAGAGGTGGTAAAAACACCCGCAACGGTAGCTCCTTTGGGAAAAGAAACAAGAAGAAGGTCATCACGGCCCTTATATTTCATTGCGGTCGCTGACGTGCCCATTAATACGCCATCTAGGGCTTTTATTTTAGGAAATTTCGTCGGTGCTAACGGGGATCGTTTCATAATAAATTCATTCAGTTATTCTAATAAACATTGTTTTATAGTCTTGCCATAGAATGATTGTCCATAAATTCCTTATAAAAATATCAATAATTTAGCCATCAAACATTGACAGAGGGCACGGACACTCTTATTTGTGCTACTCTATATATTTGTATTAATTTTGAATTCTGACTTAAATTATTTTTAAGAACAAATTCTGTAAAAAGATTGGCCGTTATTAACAGAGCCAACCAAGGAAAAATATAATGCTGGGAATGGGCAAGATTGCCAAGAAATTATTTGGCACTGCAAATGACAGATACCTTAAAGGGCTTGCGCCGCGCATTAAAGCCATCAACGAATTAGAGCCAGAAATTTCGGCACTATCCGATGATCAACTTTTGGGTAAAACCGCAGAATTCAGGGCACGCCTTGAAAAGGGAGACACTTTAGACAGTTTACTGGTTGAAGCTTTTGCTGTTGTTCGTGAGGCCGCAGTACGTACTCTTGGTCAGCGTCATTATGATGTTCAGCTAATCGGTGGTATCGTCCTTCATGAAGGTCAAATTTCAGAAATGAAAACTGGTGAAGGTAAAACATTAGTCTCGACCCTTGCTGGATATTTAAACGCTCTTCCCGCAAAAGGCGTCCACATTGTCACCGTCAATGACTACCTTGCCAGTCGCGACTCCGAATGGATGGGGCAGGTGTACCGATTTTTAGGTTTGTCTGTCGGATGTATTATTCCTAATATTCCAGACGAAATGAGAAAAGCCGCCTATATGTGCGATGTCACATATGCCACCAATAATGAACTTGGTTTTGATTACCTTCGCGATAACATGAAATTTCACCCGGATGCTATGGCACAAAGGGGGCAATCATTCGCCATTGTCGATGAAGTTGATAGTATTTTAATCGATGAAGCTCGTACCCCGCTTATTATTTCCGGACCAACCGAAGACAAATCAGATTTATATGTATCTGTTGATAAAATAATTCCTGAACTTGAAGATGGCGATTATGAGCTCGATGAGAAAAGCCGCAGTATTACTCTCACCGAAGAAGGTATGGAGAATTTAGAAGTTATCCTAAAAAAAGCAGGTCTTATTGAATCAGAAAATATGTATGATTTTGGCAATGTTGCTGTGGTCCATCATGTTAACCAAGCTTTAAAAGCCCATAAATTATTTAAAGCCGAAAAAGATTATATCATCAAAGACAACGAAATCGTCTTGATTGATGAATTTACAGGACGGATGATGGACGGTCGACGTCTTTCAGAAGGGCTACATCAAGCTATTGAAGCCAAAGAAGGCGTCGATATTAAAACAGAAAACCAAACGCTTGCCTCTGTTACCTTCCAGAATTATTTCCGCCTTTATGAAAAACTGTCCGGTATGACCGGTACTGCGTCAACAGAAGCGTCAGAATTTGGTGATATTTATGGCCTCGGCGTGATTGAAATTCCTACCCATGTTGATATTTCCCGTAAAGATGATCACGATGAAATTTACCGTACCTCGGACTAAAAATACGCAGCGATTGTTGACAGAATTGAAGAATGTTACAAAACAAACCAGCCTATTCTTGTGGGTACGGTTAGTATTGAAAAATCTGAATATTTATCTGATATGCTTAAAAAACGCAAAGTTAAGCATAATGTTCTAAACGCCAAATACCACGAAGAAGAAGCCTATATCGTTAGTCAAGCCGGTCGTTTCGCTGCCGTAACAATTGCTACCAACATGGCCGGACGTGGTACAGATATTCAGCTTGGCGGTAACCTTGATATGCGTATTGAGCGCGAAGTACAAGAAGATGACGAAAGTAAGCGTCAGAAAAAAATTGAAAAAATTACAGCCGAGATAAAAGAAGAAAAGAGAAAAGTTATTGAGGTTGGCGGTTTATTCGTACTCGGTACTGAGCGCCATGAAAGTCGGCGGATTGATAACCAGTTGCGCGGCCGCTCTGGACGTCAAGGTGACCCAGGATATTCAAAATTCTTCTTGAGTATGGAAGATGATCTAATGCGTATTTTTGGCGGTGAACGCATGGACAGTTGGATGCAAAAGCTCGGTTTTGAAGAAGGTGAAAGCCTGACCCATCCATGGCTTAATCGTGCGGTTGAAAAATCACAGGAAAAAGTTGAAGCACGAAATTACGATATTCGAAAAACATTGCTTAAGTTTGATAACGTTATGAATGATCAACGCCGCGCCATATATGATCAACGTAAAGAAGTCATGACCGAAGAAGATTTGGAAGAAACCATAACTGATATTCGTCATGACATCGTAGATGCAATTGTAGAAAATCATATTCCACCGCGTAGCTATGCCCAAGATTGGGATACTAAAGGCCTTTCAATTGAAGCAAAACGTCTATTTTCTAAAGATTTCGGCCTAGAGGCATGGTCAAAAGAAGAAGGCATGGACGGCGAGGGATTTGCCGATCGATTTATCGATGAAGCCGACCGCTTTATGGCCAAACGTTCCGTTGATATTGGCCCGGAAGTAATGCGTCAATTGGAACGTACAGTTTTGCTGCAATCCATTGATAGTCATTGGAAAGAACATTTATCACAACTTGATCATTTACGTCAGGTTATCCAACTTCGTGCTTATGGACAGCGAAATCCGCTTGATGAATATAAAACAGAATCATTTTCAATGTTCGAATCCATGCTCAGAAGCACGCGCGAACATGTAACCATGTTACTTTCCCATATTGAAGTTCGACAGCCAGAAGATGTTCCAAAGCTTGGTGAACCTGACCTTGGCAATATGGATGAAAATCACTCTGGAGATCAATCCGCGTTAAAACCGAATAATCCTGCATGGAAAAATACGCCCCGCAATGCAGCGTGCCCGTGTGGTAGCGGTAAAAAATATAAGCATTGCCATGGTCAAGTGATGGCAAAAGTAGGACGAAACGACCCTTGCCCGTGCAATAGTGGTAAAAAATATAAACATTGTCACGGGGCGATCTAAAAACTAACTTATAAAAAAAGCGCTGAAAATTTTCAGCGCTTTTCAATTAATTACGAATGAAAATTAAAGCCCTACATTGCCCATATTCAAGAACTTTTGATTTCTAAGTTCTTTAATTTTATCTGCACTCAATGCAGAAAATTCTTTTAGGGCATTATCAAGTGATTTACGAACCGCTTTCATGGTTTTTTCATGATCCCGGTGCGCACCGCCGATCGGTTCGGGAATTACCTCATCAACCACTTCAAGCTTCAACAAATCTTGGGCCGTAATTTTAAGAGCGTTAGCCGCTTCTTCGGCTTTATCATTTGTCCGCCATAATATTGAGGCGCAGCCTTCCGGTGAGATCACACTATAAACTGCGTGTTCCATCATTAATACTTTGTTTCCAGCAGCAAGGGCGACGGCCCCGCCGGAACCGCCTTCGCCAACAACAACACTGATAAGTGGCACTTTAACTTTTAAACAGGCTTCCGTGGATCTTGCGATCGCTTCTGCCTGACCGCGTTCTTCTGCGCCAACACCAGGATAGGCTCCGGCAGTATCCACAAAAGTAATCACTGGGATATTAAATTGATCCGCCAAATTAAATAACCTTATCGCTTTACGAAACCCTTCTGGGCGGGCCATGCCAAAGTTATGCTTGATCCTGCTTTGTGTATCATTGCCTTTTTCATGGCCAACAACCATCACCGACTGGCCATTAAAACGTCCTATGCCACCAATGATCGCGTGATCATCCGCGAAACCACGGTCCCCAGATAACGGCATAAAGTCCGTAAAAAGGTTTTCAATGTAATCAGATAAATGAGGGCGATCCGGATGACGCGCAACTTTTATTTTCTCCCATGACGACAATTTGGCATAGGTAGAGCGTAAAAGCTTATCAAGTTTTGCTTCAAGACGTACGACTTCTTCTGCAATGTTAATTTCATCGCCACTTTCCAAACCTTTGATATCGCGAATACGACTTTCAAGTTCGGCAATAGATTTTTCAAAATCCAAATAAGTTTGCATATAATATTACTTTACTTTTATTGATCGCAAAAAAGGTCTTATAACTGTAGATGACACATTTTGCGACTAAAAAATTATTCAATAAATGATTTATCCCGTTATCTTACAAGAGGATGCTTGTTTTGTACAAGAGACTTTAGCCTTTCTTCAAGCACATGGGTATATATTTGTGTCGTGCTAATGTCCGAATGACCCAACATTTTCTGCACTGCTCTAAGGTCTGCACCATTTGACAGTAAATGTGTGGCAAAAGCATGTCGGACGACATGAGGCGATAATTTTTCACGTGCTATTCCCGCTTGAAGGCCAAGAGTTTTTAAATTTTGGGCAAAGTGATGCCGCGTGAGATGACCAAGCTTACCGCGCGATGGAAATAACCATTTATTATTCTTATTGCCGTATTTCAACTGACCTTTGCTATCTTTAACGGATGTCATGACGTCAATATATTGTGAGACGGTGTCTAATGATCGCTGACTAAGGGGAACAAGGCGCTCTTTATTGCCTTTACCACGCACATAAATATACGGCTCCCCACTACGGAACACATTTCGCGGCAGGCTAACCAGTTCAGAAACACGAAGTCCCGTTGCATAGAGCAGTTCTATCATCGCCCGAAGTCTTAAATCATTGATATGCCCGTTATCCTTGACATTTTGATCTGCCGTTTTGAGTAAGGAAGAAACTTGCTTCTCGCTTAATAACTTAGGAAGTGACCGCCCAATATTAGGGCTGTCCAGATCTAATGCCGGATTATCCTCACGCAAGCCCTCTGCATACAAAAATTTAAAAAATTGTCTAAGACAAGAAAGTTTGCGAGCGGCAGTACTGGCAGCAAAGCCTTTTTTCTCAAGCAATGTTAGGTACTTACGTAAGTCGTCTCGGCTGACATTATTTAATATTTGGCCAGACTTATTCGAAACAAAGTTTCTAAATTGTTCTAGATCGCGGGTATAGGATTGAATTGTGTTTAAAGATGCCGCCCGTTCGGTCAAAATCATTTCCAAGAAAGTGTCTATGAGATCTTGATCATTAGAACTCATTGGCGGACATCGCTTCAATGGCAATGTTGCGGGCCTCTTTCTCTAGGCCAAAACTTCTGAGTGTACGAATAATAACGCTAATGCCCGATGCATCAAGCTTACCCGGCCCATCTGGGCTCATGGCGATAAGGCTTAGAATGATTGATTGAGCGCCCTTATCTTCTCCGATCGATTTCATCAGATCCCGCCACACACCCAGAGGAATAGAATGGCGGTTTTCAGCTTGTTTTTCAGTAATAAGTTCAAGCCACTTATCTTCGGAAACTTCATATTGAAACGCTTCGGCAATGGCATAAAAAAGAACGGCTTTGCTATCCCGACTTTCCGGAGCTAAAACCATTTGGCCGTTCCACCAAAGTTCAATTATATCTTCTGTCCATGGAATTTCACCTTTATCACTGGCAAGCAATACAAGTGGCCATATATTTATAAGCGCACGAGTGGATTCCGCATCACCACTGACGGCACTACGACGAATAAAATCATACCATTCGGTTGCTTTATCAATTTCGCCGCCCAGCAAAAGACCGCGTGTAATATGATGGGCATGGTTTATCAAGCGATCATTTGGTGTAAGCGACAACAAAGTATTTATATTTAATTTTGCTTTACGCGGTAAATCATTTGTGAGCAGGGCCCTGGTCCAAATCTCGTTTAAAATTTCTGCTTTATCGATATCAATGATTTGTTTAGATGCCGCCTGATAGAGCAATGCATCCGCCAAAGGACGATCATCATTTGACACCATCATTAATGCATTATCCAGTTCTGGCGCAGAGAATTCCTGTAGATCGTATATATCACTCAGAACATCAACAGAAATTCCCCCGGACAGATAGCTTTTGACTGCGGCCTGGAAACGATTATCGATCGACATATTCGGGTTAATCACCAGCGCACTTAACACAAGTGGCGAACTGCTTTCGATCAGCTGTGCTTCGATGGGCTGATCCAGCAATGACAAAATTGTATAATTTAAAGGCTCCAAAGTCGTAAGCCCACGGCTTATAAAATTAGGCCGCACGGCTGGATCTTCCATCAAAATACTGATTAGATCAAAAAATACGAAATCGATGTTGCTGTTTTCATTCAATAGATCTAATGCGATTTGGGCCCCGGTATTATCCGCTTCAAGTACCAGACAAAAAGTCTGCATTTTCTGCCAAAATATAGCATCCGTTTCAATTTCTGAAGATTTTGCCAAATCCGTCATCTGACAGGCGCCAATAATATCCCCGCCGAGCATTAATATTTCAGCGTTACGTTTATTAATTTCAAGCTGTTGTTCAGACATATTTTGAATGAAGGAAACGACATCAGATAAGTTTCCCCGTTCAATCAGTTTTGAAACACGTAAATTTATAAATTTTGTTAAGGCCTCTTCATCATACCCATTTGTGGGGATCAGTTCTGAAACCCTATTAATTTCTGTTACCTCAAGCGGAGCATCCGTTTTCCCAGTTGGTGCTGCTGCCAATGATAATAATAATTTTTTTGAAATATCGTCCATTGCTGGCGATTTAATTGGTAATTTTAAAACCTCTAAGAGACTGGCAATCTTATCATACGTTGAACGACTCCATATGGATTTTGAAAAACCGCCATCATCTTCGCTAAGTATTCCAAAAATTGATTTATCTTCAATCTCAATTTCTATATCCGTATCGATGCCAGTAAGTTCCGGATTTTCGTCATTAATAACACTATCAGCATTATTCAGGCGCTCCTCTGCGCGAACGACAATTTCATCATCGCTTGGAAAATATGGCCCGGCAACCCCCGAAGGAAACAAAATTGATCTTGGTTCACTTTCTGCTTCGGGAATTACCTGTGCCTGTGCATAGGCTTTATCGGAAAAAGGAGCAACCGCCATTATTCCTATATAAATCAGTACACATTTAAATATTTTTTTATTTAGTGAAGAAAGCGTGTTGCTCATGTTAATTCCATTTAAGTAATATATTTAATTAGGAAACATGTCATTTGGGAGGGTTTTTTCCACCCGTTCCGAAGGTGCTGGTATATCCGCTGTCATCAGATATATACCTGCGCCGACAACACTTAACAGAATTAAAAGAATTAGGATTAGCCATAACTTTGCCATTGGTATAATTGCCTCAGTAATATTATAAAAAGTATTCTAAAATTTCAGTGATCATATTAGCCATGTATTCACACAAGGTAAAGATGGTAGAAAAATATGTTTATTTCGTGGCTAAACAGACTAAAGAGATGTAAATAGTAGGTATAATGAATAATTTAAAAAGAAAAAGAAAAAAAAGCGTTCTGCCGCGATTAAGATACCCTTTACGTAAAAGTATTACACTAGTTGGGCTAATGGGATGCGGAAAAACCACCGTCGGCGTACGTTTGGCACGCCGCTTAAACATTAATTTTGTTGATAGCGACCACGAAATAGAAGCCGCCGCAGGGCATTCCGTTGCAGAAATTTTTGAAAAGTTCGGCGAAGAAGATTTCAGAAAAGGTGAGCGCAAAGTCATAAACCGCCTTATTAACCAAGATAAGAATATCGTACTCGGCACCGGTGGTGGCGCTTTTATGGACAGCAAGACCCGAGGACGGCTTCTTAAAAATTCAATCGTCATATGGTTAAAAGTTGATGTAGACCTCCTTGTTGAAAGAACTGGCAGACGAGACACGCGCCCATTATTAAAAACAGGAAGCCCTCGGAAAATTTTGCAAAAATTAACTGAGGAACGCTATCCAGTATATAAAGAAGCCCATATCACTGTTGAAAGCGGTCAGGGCACGCATGATAAAGTGGTAAATGATGTAATTTGGAAGTTAAATAAATATCTAGCCTTAGAGAAAAAGAAATATCATAGACGTATAGCGCGTCAAAGAGCGCGTATGATAAAAGAGCAAAAGAACCCGGTGCAGGAAAATGATACAAATAACAAAAGTTAATCTTGGTGAGCGTAGTTACGAAATACTAGTTGGTGAAAACTTACTAGATAATGCGGCTGAATATATTTGCCCTCATTTAAAGCGATCTAAGACCGTTATTATAACCGATGAAAATGTTGCTACACACCAATTATCCCGATTGGAAAACAACTTTTCAGCAAATAATATCGGCTTTACAACAATCGTTCTTTCCGCTGGCGAAGCAACGAAATCCTTCAGCATGCTTGAAGAGCTTCTCAATTTACTGCTCGAACAACGACTTGAGCGTAGTGACACTATCATTGCCTTAGGAGGCGGTGTGATTGGTGACCTTGTCGGCTTTGCTGCAAGCGTATATCTGAGGGGAATTAACTTTATACAAATTCCAACGACTTTGCTTGCACAAGTGGATAGTTCCGTTGGCGGCAAAACCGGTATTAATAGCAATTATGGCAAGAACCTCATAGGAGCGTTTCATCAGCCGCAATTAGTGTTGATAGATGTTACAACTCTAGAAACACTAGACCCACGCCATATTATTTCTGGTTACTCGGAAATTGTCAAATACGGCCTTATTAACGATCAAGCTTTTTTCAATTGGCTTTTAAAAAATGGTAAGAAACTAATATCTGAAGAAAATCATGAGCAACGAGCATTTCGTACACAGGCAATTATTAAAAGCTGCGAAGCAAAAGCCGCTGTCGTTGCTGATGATGAAAAAGAAGCCGGTTCACGTGCCCTTCTGAATTTAGGGCATACATTTGGTCACGCTTTAGAAGCTGAAAATGGCTATAATGATAATTTGTTCCATGGCGAAGCCGTTGCCATGGGGATGATACTTGCCTTTAAACTTTCCTTAAAAATGGGATTTTGCCCTGCCGAAGATGTAGCGCAAATCGAACATCATTTTGAAGATGTGGGCGCCCAAAGTATAAGCCAGTTTAATTTTAATGTTGATCGTTTATTAGAACATATGAAAGGCGATAAGAAAATGTCAGATGGCAAATTAACCTTCGTTATCGCCAATGGCATAGGCTCCGCATTTTTATCAAAAGACGTAAATATGGAAGATGTAAAAGATGTACTTGAACAAGCGCTTAAAGGATAAGTAGAGCTTATGGAAGTGGAACTTATCACAGCATTGGTCGTCATAATATTACTGATTATTTTTTCAGGCTTTTTTTCCGGCTCAGAAACATCTCTTACGGCAACATCAGCCTCAAACATGCATAAGTTATCCAAAGAAGGTAGCACGCGCGCCCGTCTTGTGGAAAAGCTAATCGCCGACCCTGAAAGTTTGATAGGTGCTATATTGCTTGGCAATAATCTGGTTAATATTTTGGCTTCTGCGCTAGCCACATATTTCTTTATTGGCTTTTTTGGAGAAATTGGCGTTGTTTACGCCACTATTGTAATGACGCTTATTGTGCTCATTTTTGCCGAGGTTATGCCCAAAACATATGCGATTGCCAATCCGGAAAGGATGGCGTTAAAAGTTGCCCCGCTTATCAATTTCATCGTCATTATATTCTCGCCTGTCGTCCACCTCATCCAACTGATTGCACGTGCCAGCCTGCGCCTTATCGGTATCAATATAAAAGATAGCCAAAAAGTATTAAGTCCCGAAGATGAAATACGCGGTGCCATTGACCTTCAAGCACATGAAGGTGGTATTATTAAAGAACATAAAGATATGCTGGCGGGCATTCTGGATTTAGATGAAATAAGTCTTGAAGATGTTATGGTTCACAGAAAAAACGTTGAAACCATTAATGCCGCCGATGATATTGGTGAGATTTTCGAACAGATCGTCGGCAGTTCTTATACGCGCCTTCCTCTCTGGGAAGAAAATCAAGATAACATTATTGGTGTCGTGCATGCAAAAGACGTTTTAAGAGTAACACGTAAGGGCAACGGAACCTTTACACACCAAATGTTAAGAGACATTGCCATTAAACCTTGGTTTGCGCCGGAAACAACAAGTTTACGCGAACAGTTAAAAATGTTTTTGGCAAAGAAATCACATTTTGCCTTGGTGGTTGATGAATATGGAGCGCTAATGGGCGTCATTACGCTTGAAGATATTTTAGAAGAAATTGTTGGCGATATCACAGATGAACATGACACATTAGGCAGCGATATAGAGGTTTTAAAATCAGGGGCGATTATCGTCGAAGGGACGATGCCAATACGCGATCTTAATCGTCAATTTAATTGGAATTTAAACGACGATGAAGCCATTACTATTGCGGGCTATATTATTGATCAGGCAGAAATCATTCCTTTACCAGGCCAAATATTTGACATAAATGGCTTTAAGTTAAAAATATTAAAGCGCAAACGAAATCAAATTACCCAAGTAAAGATAATCCCTCCAGATCAAGATGAGCTTTAAGATTTATTTTTAATGATATCTAACATTTGATTGATTTTACCTTGTTCTAAGCTACGAATTTCACGGTTCAATAAATTAACCAGTTCAGTCGCATCCGCGCTTAATCCTGATGTATCAACCACCATACGAGGATGGGATAGACGGGCCAAACTTTCAAGCTCTTCTGCCTCATCCCAGATAATGTTAAAAAAAGTAATAATTTGTTGAATTAGCACCCACGAAGGCCTGCCGCGATGACCATGTTCCAGAGCAGATAAATAGGCGGGACTTATGGCAAGTTTTGCCGCCATTTCCTTTTGACTAATGCCGCGCTCTTTACGTAATTCACGCACTTTTTTTCCAAATGGTGTCATGGGTTCCTCTTTAAGACAACATATAAGGCACCTGTGCCGCCATCTCGAATATTGGCATCCTGAAATGAAACGATCATTTGTCGCATGGCCCCACCTGATAACCACATTGGCACTTCCCGACGTAAAACGCCCAAAGAATTTTCAAAGTCTTCAAATCTATAATCAGCGTATCCTCTCTTCGGACCACCTTTCCCGGTCACAATTAAAACGATTCGCTTTCCGTTTCTTTGCGAGCGTTCTAAAAATCCATGCAATTTATCATGGGCCTGTATACAAGTCATACCATGCAAATCAATTTTGCCTTCTATAGGCATTTTCCCCTGTTTAAGCTTTTTTCCCCAATTGCTGTCTTTGTCCTTTAAACTTTCATAATTATTAAGTGTGTCAGGCGCGGGTCTTTTAAAAATGACTTTCTTGGGTATTTTAATATCAAACCGATTTTTTTTGTCTTCCGTGGCCAGATCTAATTTACTATTTGGCTTTATATCTTGAGTATATAGATGCCATAGCTGCTGTTCTTCATATGAAAGATTTCTTTTTACCATTAGGGGGCGCTTTGTAAATTTGTTGTCAGGCTTTGAGTAATGGTTTTAGGCACCAACATGTAATAAGTGCCTTTATCTTTCATAGGTCCCGCTTTTAATTCAGCTTGATCACCGATACCCCAATAAACATCCCCGCGGGTTTTTCCTTTTATAGCTCCGCCTGTA
This sequence comes from Kordiimonadaceae bacterium, assembly GCA_018699075.1. Taxonomy (GTDB): domain Bacteria; phylum Pseudomonadota; class Alphaproteobacteria; order Sphingomonadales; family Emcibacteraceae; genus Pseudemcibacter. The sequence continues at coordinate 36,400 of JABIPV010000311.1, forward strand.
TCTTGTGCAATTACAAGGCGGTTTAAGTGTTCATTATTAGCCGCCTGCTCATCTTCGCTTTCAATATATGTTTCAAGCCAAAGCGGCATTCCCAGAGGAATAAATTCCCGATCAACCGCCAACGAACGCCCCGGCGTTAAACCTACGCCTAAGCTGCCGACGGGTTTATCATTTGTTCGTTCCTGAAAAAATACATATGAAGGGTTTTTCCACATAAGCTCACTAGATTTTTCAGGGTTTTCTTCCATCCAATTTAAAATTGCCTGTAGTGACATATCTGTGCGGGAAATATCACCACTTTCAATTAAATACTGACCAATTGCGCGGTAAGGACGACCATTTTTTTGAGCATATCCCAGATGCATTAATTCACCGTCATCAAGTTCTATAAAGCCGGACCCTTGAATTTGTAGAAAAAAAGTTTCTTCAATTTTCTCTAACCATACAAGTTCTAATTGTTGGTTTTCCAAAGCACCGAGATCAATTTGCTTGCGGTCTTTATAAGGAATAAATTTATTATCTTTTACTTCCCCGACAATTGATTTGCCTTTCAGGCTTAAATCAAAATCGCCTAAATTCAATGCCTGAAGATCTTTTGGCATAGCATAGAGCGGGGCGCTATAAACATCACTTTTTGTACGTGACCCTTTATAAAGTGGCGCATAATAGCCCGTGAATAGACCGACTTCCTTCTCACGGTATGTTACGGGGTCAAAGTTACTTTCAAAAAATACTCTTGCTTGATAATCATCATAGTTATTCACGGACAATGCTTTTTGGCAAACACCTTTCCAGTCTTTTGCCAAACCAAATGACTTAAAGTCACGATCATCATCATAATTTATTATTCTACCACACGATATCTGAAACGACTCCAGCGCTTTTTGATGGTTATCTTTTTTCCAACTTTTAAAATCTGAATAGCTAATATTTATAAAGGGAGTTAATTCTGTAGGTGGCTTTGGCGCCATAAGCGCATAAATTGCGCCGCAAAATAGTAGTAGAAGTACAGCAAGCGCAGAATTTATTTTCATATTTGCAACTTCCCTAATCAGAATTTACGCGTTGCTGGTGGATACTAATGTCCAGTTAGGGTCCCCGCGCTTCACATCACGGCAAAAAGTCCAGATATCTATTACGGGAACAATTTTATCTGCGTCACCATCAACGATATTATCTTCTTCATCTTTAATAACGATGGTCATATGACTTTTAAAACGAACCGTTAGTTCAGCCATAGAACCGTCTATTCTCGCTTCTTCCAATTCAATTTTTTCTACATCATTTAAGACATTTTCAAAAACCTGCCCTTGGTCTTTCATATTTTTAATTGCGTCTTCAAATTGGCTACAAACATCACGATTAAGGAATGTTCTCAATGTTTTCATATCCCCCTGCCAGAAGGCATTTAAAATCATGCCGTATGCATATTCCGCACCATCAATAAAAATAGGAACTGTAAATCCATGATCAAACCCACTAATCTTTTCAATGGTTTCATAAAATGGAGAAGATTTTTCCACACCTAATTCTTTACCTTGTGTAAAGCTTTCCTCTGGTGCGGCTTCTTTAACATCGCTCCCGTGAATATGAACTACATTATCATCGGGGCTTTTAGGTTTATGTTCCTCAAACGGATTAGGCCGTGATTTTTCGTCTTTACCATCGTAACCGTCTTTACGGCCTAGAGTGCGTCTTAATTGCAATACAATAAACCCTGCTATAAAGGCTATAATTATTAAAAAGATATTGTCGGAATCGTTGTTCATTTGTTTACCTACAAGAAGTTTTATTTGGACCCGCACTTGGCGATCTAACATTTAATACTATATTAGATAGATCATGATGTATATATTGTGAAACACTATTTCAATAATTTGGATTTATAATGCCATTAATCATCTTAGTCGTTATTATAACAGTACCTTATCTAGAATTTCTAGTTTTTATGGAAGTTGGTAATGAAATAGGTGGTTTTTCCGCATTAATGCTGACAATCTTAACGGCCTTTCTTGGAATATACATTATTAGACAAGAAGGTATCCAAGTTTTAATTCGCCTTAAAAATACCATTGATAAAGGGGAAAGCCCCGTTTCTGAGCTGATACATGGTTTCTTTCTCGCAGTCGCTGGCTTTTTCTTTTTATTACCCGGATTTATTACAGACGGCATCGCCCTTTTACTGGCCATTGCACCGATACGATCAATGCTTGGATCAATGATCGTTAATGCAGGTATAAGACAACATGCCAATAGACCCAGATCCACCTTTTCTGAAGGAACCATTATAGATGGAGAGTTTGAAGAAAGTAATTCTATTAATCCAGAAGAAGAACAACAAATTAGCAATGATCATCACGATGATCCAAAAAAGTAATTATAAATGAAGAAAAACGCACAATTACAACCACAATAGCTTGTGCAGACGATAAAAGCATGTTAGCAGACATGCTAAATTATGTATATAAATAGGAATGGATGAAATGTCAGACACTAATGAGCCAAAAGAGGCTGAAGCCGCAGCAAGCAATGAGATTCAAATTAATATATTAGGCCAATATATTAAAGACCTTTCATTTGAAAACCCTACCCCGGCACAAACTATACAAAAATTAGCATCAGAAAAACCAACAATGAGCATTAATGTTAATCTAAATGCACAACAGGTGGCTGAAGATATTTTTGAAGTTGATCTTAAAATCACCGCAACTGCCCTTTCAAATGAGGAAACGGCGTTTGTTGCTGAGCTTCTTTATTCTGGATTATATGGCATTAAAAACTTGCCTCAAGATCAGCTACAACCATTTCTTATGATTGAAGCGCCACGTCAAATATTCCCATTTGCCCGCCGCATATTATCAGATGTAACACGTGATGGTGGCTTCCCACCACTTATGTTGGAACCAATTGATTTTGCTGCCCTATACCATCAACAAATGGAAGCACAGGCTAATGCAGAAACTGAAGCTAAAGAAGACGATATTGTCGTAAATTAGTTTTTGGTATAAATAGATTTCTTAAAAGCTCCCAATCTTGGGGGCTTTTTTAGTATCCATGAGTGCCTACCAAAGTGGCTTTTCAATATTTTTAATAAATTCTTTATGGCGGCGCAATTCTTCTTCACTCGCCGCATGAGGGCGAGGTTCCCGAAAAGTACGGTCATTCATTTGAACAACTTTATTTTCTTCATTTTTATTACTATCCGATATCAGGCCTAGGCCTGTTTGTCTGCCCCCCATTAATTCCAGATAAACTTCCGCAAGAAGCTCCGCATCAAGTAAGGCGCCATGCTTTATGCGGTTTGAGTTATCAACGGAAAACCTTTTACATAAGGCATCGAGTGTATTTGCAGCACCTGGAAATTTTCGACGGGCAATAACAAGCGTGTCTATTGCACGGTTCGCGGGATAGGGGTTAAAGCCTAAATTTTCCATTTCCCAGTTAATGAACTTCATATCAAATTCAGAATTGTGGGCAACAAGCTTCATATCACCACAAAAATCACGAAAATCACCGACTATTTCACTAAACGTTGGGTGACCTTTTAAAAACTCTTCGCTAAGACCATGAATATTTTCAGCGGCCGTTGGCATATTTCGTTCAGGATTTATATAAACATGATATACTTCACCGGTAGGAATATAGTCTTCCACAACAACACAGCCGATTTCAACGACACGGTCTCCATTAAAAGGATCAAAACCTGTTGTTTCCGTATCAAAAACCACTTCGCGCATATCAATCTTTCCTAATTGTTTCGATCACTTGTTGAACTTGGTTTTTAGCATAATCCAAACCTTTATCCGTTTGAATAATAAAATCAGCCCGACGCCTTTTTTCGTCGTCCGGCATTTGTTTTTTTAATATTTCTAAAAACCTTTGTTCGCTCATGCCGGGACGCTCCAACACTCTTTGCTTTTGAATTTCGAACGGCGCCGACGCGACGACGATATAATCACACTCGCTCTCATATCCTTTTTCAAATAATAGCGGAATATCAACAACGATCATATCGGCATTATTTTTAAGGGCCGTTTTGTTAAAATCATCCCGCATAGAGCTGACCATCGGATGAAGAATTTGTTCTAATTTTTTAAGGGCTATATCATCCGCAAAAACACGCTTTCCTAAAAGCTTTCGATCAATCTGGCTCTCTATTTTTACGCCTGGAAATTCTTTTTCAACAACATCTACCGCAGCACCGTTTAGGCCAAGAAGTTGATGAACGGCTTCATCACTATCAAAAACAGCGATGTTTTTATCTGTAAACATTTTTGCAGTATAGGTTTTACCCATACCAATTGAACCTGTTAAGCCAATGATCTTCATCTCAGTGCCTCAAGAACATGATCCCGTAATTGATCATCCACTTCCGGTAAAACACCGAACCATGCTTTAAACCCTGGTACCGCTTGGTGAAGTAACATGCCTAAACCGTCTACGGTGATGTTGCCCCTTTCTTTTGCGGCTTTTAGGAGATTGGTTTGCAAAGGGTTATAGACAATATCATAAACCACTGCAGTTACAGGTAAGTGATCAAGTGATAAATCAAGTTCTGGTTGGCCAGTCATTCCAAGTGTCGTCACATTAACAAGTAGTGCAGCGTTTTTTAAGGCGCCTTCACGGTCTTTCCAATCGTAAACAGTAAGTCGCGGATCATTCACTTCAAGGGCAAGCTTTTCTGCCCTTGCTTTCGTGCGATTGCATAAGCGTATTTCAGGAACGCCGTCATTCAATAAGCTATCTATGATCGCCCGGGCAGCGCCCCCGGAACCTATTAACGCCACTGGACCATGATCCGCATGCCAATCGTTTGTCCCTTGTTTTAAATTTTTCAAAAACCCATACCCATCGGTATTAGAGCCCACTAATTGTTTATTTTCATTTCTATAAACCGTATTAATGGCACCAATTTTTTGTGCTGCATCATCAACAATATCAACAAGCTCTAGTGCGTTTTCTTTATGTGGAACTGTTAAATTTACACCGCTGATATTATTGCTGGCTAAGGTTTTAATAAATTTGTCTAAACCTTCCGGCTTTACGTGAAAGGCTTTATATTCACCATTTATATTATATTTTTTGAGCCAATAACCATGAAGCCGTGGCGATACGCTATGGGATATGGGATCCCCTACAACGCCGGCTATAATTTTTAATTTATCATTCATTATTTTTCCAAGACGCCCAGTTCACGCAACTTGCTTAAGAGAGGAAGACGCGGCATTCCCAATATTGCATAATAATCGCCCTTTATTTTAGAAAAAAGCTGCGATCCACTTTCTTCAATAAAATAACATCCCACTGAATGTAAAAGAGCTTCCTGTGCATTTTCAACATATATATCTAGAAAGTCATCAGAAAAATCCCTCATTGTTAGTTTAGGGCAGGTCGTATAGGTCCATATAACCTCTTGGTTTTTAATTATACATATAGACGTGATAAGTTCATGGGTTTTACCACGAAAAAATTGTAGATTTTCTTTAGCTTCTTTTATGGTATTGGCTTTATCAAAAGACCGCCCCTCACAAACAAGAATTTGATCACCGCCAATAATGATGTCATCCGGGTGATCTTTTGAAATTTTTAATGCTTTTTGTTGGGCTAGTTTTTCAGATATTTCAGTCGTTTTAGCGCCTTTTATCGTCATATCATTTTTAATAATATTTTCGTCAATATTAGACGAAATTATCACAGCCTCTAAGCCTGCTGCCGCCAATATTTTTTGCCGGGATATACTTTTTGACGCCAGTATAATTTTATGTTTTTGCGCGTTCGTCATCATACTTATTTTTTAAATTAATTATTGCTACCGATGTTTCTTCAATAGAACGACGCGTAACATCCACCATTGGCCAACCCATTTTATTAAAAAGTCGCCTTGCTTCTTTAACTTCCTGATCCACACGTTCTTCATCAACATAATCAGTGGTTTTACTTTCTTTTAAAGCCAGCAACCTATTACGTCGGATTTGTACCAATCGATCAACGCTATTTACCAAACCAACAATGAACTTATCTTTCACGTTTTCCAGCTCCGGCGGTATAGGCATCCCTGGTACAATGGGAATATTCGCAGCTCTATATCCTCTGTTAGCAAGGTAAATACATGTTGGTGTTTTTGACGTTCGTGACACGCCAACAAGAATAATATCCGCTTCTGTTAAATTATCAGGAATTTGACCATCATCATGGGCTAGACTATATTGCATGGCATCTATGCGATCAAAATATTCATCATCCATTTTATGTTGAAGGCCGGGCCTTTCGGTTGGTTTTTTACCCAAGTGGCGACCCAATTCACGAATAATGCCATGAAGCACAGCAATATAAGGCCATTTATTTTTTTTACAGGCATCTACCAATACTTTTTCAATGTCATGATCAACCAAGGTAAACATGACAATGCCCGGATTTTCTTCAAGTTCAGCAATTAACCTTTCCATATGTCGGGCAGTTCTAATCATTGGCCAATAATGCTTTATCGGTTCTACGCCCGGAAACTGGACAAGAGATGCTTTTGCCACTTGCTCTAAGGTATCGCCGGTGGAATCTGATACCAAGTGCATATGAAGTTTTTGCATATTATTATTATTCCTAGTTTTACTAATTGCGTGAATAACGGGGATAAGTCGTCTTATTTTATAAAGTCCGTTTTTTTATCCCCATAAGCATTTATCTATACAATAGTTATCTAGATGTGGATAAAATTATTCAACCGAATTTATAGTTTTTAAACATTTAAATTAAAATAGCCTTAAATATTTACAAATGTGGCCTTTTATTTTTCTATTAATCAAAATCTTTCTGTTAATAATTCTTGAATAAGGTGTGTATAAGTTATAATCCTCACTATTCACAGGACCTCTTAACAACAACTACATTTATATATTAATATAATATAAGTAGTTTAATCGGTGTATAACTTTAACGAAGTTCATAAATATGACAAATAATAAACTTTTTCTCCAAACTTTAAAGGGTCAACAAACAGAACGTGTCCCTTTTTGGTTTATGCGTCAAGCAGGACGTTACTTACCAGAATATATGGCATTACGTAAAGAAGCAGGATCATTTTTAGACCTTTGCTATAATCCTGACTTCGCTACTGAAGTTACTTTACAGCCTATTAAGCGTTTCAATATGGACGCGGCTATACTCTTTTCAGATATCCTTGTCATTCCTCACGCGCTTGGACAGGATTTGGCTTTCAAAGTAGGTGAAGGTCCCGTTCTCACTCCCGTTGATAATTTGGAAAAATTAAAAGCACTTTCAATGGAAAAGCTTCATCAACATTTGAACCCTGTTTATCAAACTGTTTCTAACTTATCTGAAAAATTACCAAACAATGTTGCTTTAATTGGCTTTGCCGGTGCACCGTGGACTGTTGCAACATATATGGTCAATGGACGGGGATCAAAAGATCAAGCTGAAACAAGATTAATGGCTTATCAAGATAGAGAAACTTTTCAAAAACTAATTGATTTGCTGGTCACATCAACATCTGAATATTTAATTAAACAAGTAGAAATGGGCGTTGATGCTCTTCAAGTATTTGATAGTTGGTCTGGTACACTACCCGCAGATGAATTTAATCAATGGTGTGTCGAGCCGATGCGGAAAATAGTTGAAAATATTCGCGCGGTTTATCCTGATGTTCCTATTATTGGTTTCCCAAAAGGTGCCGGCCATAAAATTCAAACTTACATCAAAAAGACCAAGGTAAATGCCGTCAGTATTGATACATCTACATCAACATCTTGGGTAAGGGATAAAATTCTTCCTTTATGCCCCGTTCAAGGCAACCTAGACCCTCTATTGCTGGTTAGTGGGGGTGCTGCACTTGAAAAAGCTGTTTATCACATTCTTGACCACTTAAAAGCCGGTTCTCACATTTTTAATCTAGGTCACGGTATTATTCCACAAACACCTCCAGAGAATGTTAAAATGGTCTCCGATATTATTCTTAATTATAAAAGATAAATCATGAATAAAAAAACGGCAATTGTTATGTTTAATTTAGGGGGTCCAGATAATCTGGACGCCGTAAAACCATTTTTATTTAATTTATTTTATGATCCGGCGATTATCACGGTTCGAAATCCTTTTCGTTGGATAATTGCAAAAATTATTTCCAGTAGGCGAGCGCCTATAGCCCAAGATATTTATCGTTTAATTGGCGGAAAATCGCCAATTTTAGAACAAACCCTTAAGCAAAGTAGTGCTATAGAAAATAAATTAAATAGCAATGGCGATCAAGACTATAAATGTTTTGTATTTATGCGTTATTGGCACCCGTTTGCCAAAGAAATAGTTAATGATGTTAAGTCATATCAACCAGATAATATTATTTTATTGCCATTATATCCTCAATATAGTGTGACAACTACGGGTACAGGATTAATTGAGTGGAATAAACAAGCACAAAATATCAATTTAAATATACCCTACACAGTAATTAAAGAATATCCTGATCATGAGTTTTTTGTTGATACAATCGCAGATATGATTAGAGAAAAAATAAAGGGCGTAAAAAACCCTTCACAATATAGATTGTTACTTTCTGCGCATGGGTTGCCGAAAAAAACCATTGAAGCGGGAGATCCTTATCAAAAACAAGTTGAGCTAACTTGTGAGGCGGTTATAAAATCATTAAATAATGAAAATTTAGATCATGTTGTTTGTTATCAAAGCAGAGTAGGGCCGCTTGAATGGATTGGTCCTTCAACGGATGATGAAATTGAGCGCGCAGGAAAAGATCAGAAAAATATTATTATGGTTCCAGTCGCCTTTGTATCAGAACATTCAGAAACCTTGGTTGAACTTGATATCGAATATAAAGAACTTGCAGATGAAGTAGGGATTGACGATTATATCAGAATTGAAACGGTAGGTGCCCAACAGAAATTTATCGATGGGCTTGCTGAGTTAGTTTTAAGAAATTATAGGAATTAGGTGTTTAAGTGTTTGATATATTAGTTGAATATTTTCAAGAATATTATTATTGGCTTCTTTCACTTCATATTATTTCGGTGATTAGTTGGATGGCGGGTATGTTTTATTTACCGCGTCTCTATGTTTATCACACACGGCTAGAAAGTGGTTCTGATGCTTCGGAAATGTTCAAAGAAATGGAGCGTAAATTACTTCGCTACATTATTAACCCTGCCATGTGTGCCACTTGGCTTTTCGGGCTAGCACTTTCGTTTGGTCAAGATAGTTGGAACGCGGGTGGATGGTTTTATATTAAATTTAGTGCGGTTATCATTCTTTCAGGATTTCACGGATATTTATCAAAGTGGCGAAAAGAATTTATGCGCGATGAAAATACTCATTCAGAAAAATTTTATCGCATGATGAATGAAGTACCGACAGTATTAATGATGATTATAGTATTTATGGTTTTCTTGAAGCCTTTTCAATGAATTAAAAATACTCTTTTCATATTAATAAAAATACGTTACTATAGTGCCATTGCTTGTAAGTCTTACACAATCATGTCTTCCTCTTTTTTATCAACATTTTGAAATTTCTATAAAAACTTACCTTTATAATTTCAAAACCCATTTGGATATTTCCCATGAATTTACTGGATCTTAAAAAGAAAGCCCCTGCGGAGCTTTTAGATTTAGCCGAAGAAAATAACATCGAAAATGCGAGTAATATGCGTAAACAAGATATGATGTTTGCCATTTTAAAAGCATTAGCCGCAAAGAATGAAGAAATTTCCGGGGGTGGCGTTGTAGAAGTGTTGCAAGACGGATTTGGCTTTTTAAGATCGCCGGAATCAAATTATCTTCCAGGTCCTGATGATATTTATGTTAGTCCTAGTCAAATTAAGCGTTTTGGGCTTCGTACGGGTGATTCAGTTGAGGGATTAATTAGAGCACCAAAAGACGGCGAAAGATATTTTGCCCTGCTTAAAGTATCACAAATTAATTATAAAGATCCAGACGCGGGGAAACACAAAGTTCACTTTGATAGTTTAACGCCGCTTCATCCGGACCGTAAATTTAAATTAGACCGCGTTGGCCCAGAAAATATGGATAACTCTACGCGGGTTATTGATCTTGTTGCACCTATTGGTTTTGGTCAACGTGGTGTTATTGTAGCGCCGCCCCGTACAGGTAAAACAGTATTGATGCAGAATGTTGCTCATGCGATTAAAGAAAACCATCCTGATGTATTTTTGATCGTATTACTTATTGATGAACGTCCTGAAGAGGTGACAGATATGCGTCGCTCTGTTCACGGAGAAGTCGTTAGTTCTACATTTGATGAACCGGCTAGTCGTCACGTACAAGTATCTGAAATGGTTATAGAAAAAGCCAAAAGATTGGTTGAAAATAAATATGATGTTGTGATTTTACTTGATAGTATTACCCGTCTTGCTCGTGCTTATAACACGGTTATTCCAAGTTCCGGTAAAGTGCTAACCGGTGGTGTTGATGCGAATGCACTTCAGCGCCCAAAAAGATTTTTTGGTGCGGCGCGTAATATTGAAGAGGGCGGATCACTGACGATTATTGCAACCGCCCTTATCGATACAGGAAGTCGTATGGATGAAGTTATTTTTGAAGAATTTAAAGGTACAGGTAACTCTGAAATTGTTCTTGACCGTAAAGTAAGTGATAAACGCATCTTCCCAGCGATTGACATTACTAAATCAGGAACCCGTAAAGAGGAACTGCTTCTAGATGCAGGAACGCTTGCTAAAATGTATGTGCTTCGACGAATTCTTATGCCGATGGGGTCGGTTGATGCGATTGAGTTCTTACTTAATAAGCTTAAAGCAACCAAAGATAACGAAGAATTTTATAATTCAATGAATAACTAAAAATTTTATATAAAAGGGTCCTTATTTTGGGGCCCTTTTTTATTTAGTAGGTTTTCGTTGGTAATTCTGATTAAATATAAAAAAGTTTAAAATAAAGTTATAAAATATGTAGTGAGGGAATAAGAATTCATGTCTGAAAAAAAGATGCGCGATCCGAGTCTATTAGATGCGTTAATACCGGTACTTTCGTTGGTTGTATTATTATATTTGTCTGTAAAACTATATGGTGATGGCTCTTCTAGTGGATCAAACCAAATTGCGCTTATTTTATCTGGTTGTATAGCTTTAGTTGTTGGCATTAAAAACGGTGCAAACTGGAAAGAAGTTGAAAAAGCAATTGCCATGGGAATTGCAAATACTTTTGGTGCAATTCTTATTTTAATGGCTGTTGGAATGCTCATTGGTGCCTGGATATTAGCGGGTACTGTACCGGCAATGATTTACTATGGGTTACAGATACTTAACCCAACTATTTTTTATTTTACGGCGTGCGTTTTATGTGCAATTACCGCGATTAGTATTGGCAGTAGTTGGACAGTTGCTGCGACAGTGGGGATTAGCCTAATTGGTATTGCGGCAGGACTTGGATTATCGGCGGAAATTACGGCGGGAGCAATAATATCAGGGGCTTATTTTGGTGATAAAATGTCGCCACTTTCAGATACAACTAATCTAGCACCGGCGGTTGCTGGCACAGATTTATTTACACATATTCGCCATATGACCTGGACGACATTTCCTTCTATAGGTATTGCATTAGTACTTTATCTTATTCTTGGTTTTACAAGTGATTTAGAATCAAATGTTGTTGATATTGATGGCCAACTGGCATTGATAGAAAGTAATTTTACTATTGGATTATATTTATTGCTTCCAATGGTTGCTGTTCTTGCCATGGCCGTTAAAAAAATGCCTGCTTTTCCGTCTATGGTGGTTGGTACTTTGGTCGGCGTCGTTTTTGCCGTTATTTTTCAACAGGACGTAATTCTTAAATTTGTCGATGCTGATGGCAGCAATAATGCCTTAGCTATTCTTGATGGAGTATGGCGCTCATTATTTTCAGGGTTTGCTGCTAATACTGGAGATAGTACCATGGATGAACTTTTAACAGGCGGTGGTATGGCAAGCATGTTAAATACAATCTGGCTTGTTATGTGCGCACTTACATTTGGCGCAATTATGGAAAAACTTGGGTTGCTTAAAAGATTAGTTATTGGCTTGATTGAAATGGCTCACTCAACTGGTTCACTTATTTTTGTTACAGCTTTAACGTGTATAGGTATAAATGTATTGGCGGCTGATCAATATATTGCAGTCGTCCTTCCAGGGCGGATGTATAGACTTGAATTTAAGCGTCGGGGACTGGCGGCTAAAAACTTATCAAGGGCTTTAGAAGACACAGGTACGGTTACTTCTGTACTTGTTCCTTGGAACACATGCGGGGCATATTTTTCAGGAACACTAAATATCGCGACCCTTGCCTATCTACCCTATTGTTTCTTTAATTTAATTAGTCCGGTTATCTCGGTCTTATATGGAATGTATAATATTAAGATTGCACCAATAGATCCGGCTGAAGTTTTAGCGGAATAAATTTAAAACCTAAAAGAGAGATTCTCATCTGTTTCTTCGAGATCAAGAAGATACCTTTTTGTTTCGATACCTTCACCGCCGGAAAATCCGGTTAGCTTTCCATTTTTCCCAATCACACGGTGGCAAGGTATAATTATGGGAATGGGGTTTTGACCGCAGGCCATTCCAACGGCGCGGGCATGTGAATTTAATTTGTTGGAAATTTCGCCGTAAGTTAAAAATTTACCGTAAGGGATTTCTAGCATGATGTCCCAAACATTTTTTTGAAAAACGGTTCCTTGTGGATTTAAGGGCAAATCAAAATCTGGATTGCCCCCATCAAAATATTGATCTAGTAAATTTTTTGTTTTCAGCAGTAATTCATTTTCTTCTTGAAAAGGGGACCAGCCCCAATCTAGTGAAACTATTTTTCTGTCTTCTTCGCTGATGGTTAAATCGCCAACAGGACTGTGAACCGATAGTTGTGGCATAGGTTATCTGCTTCCTTAGGTTGAAAAACAGGTCTTTAAATTAAGTTTGCTTTTCAAGGGTATGACTTGAATTTTATTCTTTATTACCAATGGGTTATAAAAAGACAACTTTTGAAAATAAAAAGATTTTGGACGCTACAAGCGCGAATATTATTTTGCGGCGTATAAAGAGACCTTCCTGGCGTCTGACAAGCTTAGTTTTTTTAATGGTTTTATGTTCATGACTGAGTTATAGCATAATGTTTGAAGAGAATAATATTTTTAAAATTTTTTTGGTGAAAATAGCGCATGACAATTTTTGCATTATCAAGTGGCAAAGGCCGAGCAGGGGTTAGTGTAATTCGTGTGTCGGGTTCGCAGACAAAACAAGCTATTTTAAGTTTAACGAATAAAGAAGATTTACCTAAACCTAGATTAGCGGCATTAAGATGGTTTTATGATCCAAAGTCTGGACAGAAATTAGACCATGGATTGGTGATATGGTTTCCAAATCCAAATAGTTTCACCGGCGAAGATGTCGCAGAGTTTCATATTCATGGTGGTTATGCAGTCGTCGCAGGATTTTTAGAAGCGCTGTCCAATATACCAAATATGCGAAGTGCTGAAGCTGGTGAATTTAGCCGCCGTGCGTTTGATAATGGTAAAATGGACCTTACGTCAGTGGAGGGGTTGGCCGACCTTATTAATGCAGAAACGGAAAGCCAGCGCAGACAAGCACTTCGGCAAATGGATGGCCATTTGGCAGAACTTTATGAAGGTTGGCGCCATGAAATAATTACTGCAATGGCCTATTTGGAAGCTGACATTGATTTTTCTGATGAAGAAATTCCCGATGATGTGACATCGCGGATTAAACCGATTATAGAGAAATTATATTCTGAAATATCAAAACATTTAAGTGATGGGCATCGGGGGGAGCGTCTTCGCCATGGTCTTCAGGTCGTGATTTTAGGAGCACCCAATGCGGGAAAATCCACGTTGCTCAATTATCTTTCCAAAAGGGAAGTGGCGATTGTGTCTGATATAGCCGGCACGACCCGAGATGTTTTGGAGGTTCATTTAGATATATCCGGTTTTCCAGTAAGCATTATTGATACGGCGGGTATCAGATCTAGTGATGATGTTATTGAAAAGGAAGGCATTAGGCGGGCGGAGAAGCGGGCCTTGGATGCTGATTTGAAGCTCGTGTTAATTGATCAGTCTCAGCCATCTTCATTTGATGATCATTTGAGAAAGCATGTTGATCAAAATACAATGGTACTTTTCAATAAAAGCGATCTTAAAAAAGAAGAATTTAAAGAGTCGTCCCTAGAAAGCATAGGTGTTTGGCCCATTTCTGCAAAGACAGAAGAGGGGTTAGACGACTTTATAAAGGCCTTTGAAGCTGAGGTTGAAAAGCGTATGGAACTTACGGACACGCCGTCACTTACACGGACGAGGCACAGGTCTAACTTACAATCTGCTTTAGATCATATGGAGCGTTATCTTCATTCAGAACATTTTCAACTTGAATTACTCAGTGAAGACCTAAGAATGGCCGCGCGTGATTTGGGTAAAATTACGGGTTATGTGGATGTAGAAGACATTTTGGAAAAGATATTCTCTGAGTTTTGTATCGGGAAATAATTATCAAAGTGTTCCACGTGAAACATTGCTTTGACAATGAAGTGGCAAATCCGTACAGTCCGGCTTAATTTTGAAGGATTCTAGTGGATTATATTTATGCAAAACTATGATGTAATTGTTATTGGAGGGGGTCATGCGGGCTGCGAAGCGGCGGCAGCAGCTGCGCGTCTTGGCGCCAATACTTTGCTTATCACGCATAAGATTGAAACCATTGGTGAAATGTCCTGTAATCCGGCAATAGGGGGGCTTGGAAAAGGCCACCTTGTACGTGAAATTGACGCACTTGATGGGGTAATGGGCCGTGTTGCTGATGTATCAGGTATTCAGTTTCGTATGCTCAATAAACGAAAAGGTCCTGCTGTTAGGGGTCCACGCTGTCAATCCGACCGTAAATTATACCGTAAAAACATGCAGGAAATACTATCATCTTACCCTCATTTAGATATTAAAGAAGCGGCTGTAGAAGATTTAATCATTAATGAAACGGATGGAAATAAGGTAACGGGTGTTATAACTGGGGCAGGGGAACAGATCATATGTGACAAGGTCATCCTTACTACGGGTACATTTTTGCGCGGTGTTATTCATATTGGCGATCAAAGAATACCAGCCGGACGCAAATCAATTCGCAGTGAAGATGAACCGCCAGCGATTGGACTTTCTCTTACTTTAGAACGGTTTGGGTTTACGCTAGATAGGCTTAAAACGGGCACGCCAGCAAGACTTAACGGTAAGACCATTAACTGGGAAGTGTGTGACGAGCAACCCGGTGATGACCCTGCGATACCATTCTCGTTTATGAATAGTGAAATCACAGTTCCGCAAATCAACTGTCATATTACCCATACCAATGAAAAAACCCATGCCATTATTCGGGAAAACCTTCATAAGTCGGCGATGTATTCCGGTCATATTGAAGGGACGGGACCGCGTTACTGTCCGTCTATAGAGGATAAAGTAGTTCGGTTTAAGGATAAGGCATCCCATCAAATTTTCTTAGAGCCGGAAGGGTTAGATACTGACACCATATATCCGAACGGTATTTCCACGTCTTTACCAATTGATGTGCAGGAAGCCTATATTAGGTCAATCGTTGGATTAGAGAATGTTGAAATTTTACAGCCGGGTTATGCAATTGAATATGATTATGTCAATCCACAGGAATTACTGGCGACCTTAGAAACAAAGAAGCTTTCAGGGCTTTATCTTGCGGGTCAAATTAACGGTACAACGGGCTATGAAGAGGCCGCAGCACAAGGTTTAATGGCGGGAATTAACGCGGCTAGGTCTAAGGCTGGCGAAGATATTTTCCTTCTTGACCGTGCAGATGCCTATATAGGTGTGATGATTGATGACCTTGTCACCAAAGGGACCAAAGAACCATACCGAATGTTTACATCGAGAGCTGAATACCGGTTGAAACTTCGCGCGGATAATGCGGACCAAAGGCTTACAGCCATGGGAATTGATATCGGGCTTATAGGTGAAGAGCGCCAAAAAAGATTTGAAGAAAAAATAAATCAGCTGTCAAAATATGGTGAGATGCTGGATCAATTAAACCTTAGTCCCAATGAAGGGGCCAAGCACGGATTAAAGATTAATCAGGATGGTGTGCGCCGATCCGCGAAAACATTGCTTTCTTATCCTTCTGTAAAGTTTGAGCAGATCGCAGAGATTTGGCCACAGCTCAGGGATATTCCATCTTCTATTATTGAGCAATTGGTTATTGATGCCACATATAGCGGTTATTTGGAAAGACAAGAAGCCGATATTATTGCCTTTCGAAAAGATGAAAATTTACTTCTTTCTCCTGATTTGGATTATCTTACTATTGGTGGCCTTTCTAATGAAGTGCAAGAAAAACTAGATGCCGCTAGGCCGGCTACTCTTGGTGCTGCGGCGCGGATATCAGGCATAACACCTGCGGCTTTAACGGCACTACTTCGCCATGTGAAGCGTAAAGTTAAGAAGTCAGCCGCTGTGTGATGGGTAATATGTCGGCAGAAGAATTTAAGTCTCTTATAAATGTTCCACGTGAAACAATGGATCAGTTTATATGTTATTCTGAGCTTTTAATTAAGTGGCAAAAATCGATAAATTTGGTCAGTAAATCTACATTATCCAATATGTGGCGGCGTCATTTTTTCGATAGCGCACAACTTTTTGAATATATAGATGTGAAAGAAAAGCCTTTAACAATATTAGATTTAGGAAGTGGGGCTGGGTTTCCAGGGTTGGTTCTTTCTATATTTGGGGCTGGACAAGTTCATTTGGTCGAAGGTGTTGGAAAAAAATGCGCTTTTATGAAACAAGTTATTCAGAAAACCGGTATTGATGCTATTGTTCATAATGAGAGAATCGAGCAAATGGATGCATTCCCCGTTGACCTGCTTACTTCGAGGGCTTGTGCGGAATTAGAAAAATTACTTGATCTCACATCGCCTTTTATGAAGGCAGATACAGAGTGTCTGTTTTTAAAAGGTGTGAAGTCAGAACAAGAAATTGAACGCGCAACAAAAAAATGGGCCTTTGAGCTAAAAAAGTACACTAGTAAAAGTGA
>JABIPV010000345.1 GCA_018699075.1 Kordiimonadaceae bacterium
CACGCCGACATCCATCGCCGGTAAAATATTTGCCATCATATGTTGAAAAGTAAGTTTGGACAAAGCGGTCATGATCACCATATAGCGTTCTCATTTGCCCGGGCCAGCTGTCTGTTATGCAAAGATTACCTTCAGCGGCGCCTTCACGCACATTTCCATCATTATCGACAAGCTCCAGATTGACACCAAAAAACGGTCTCGTGGCACTGCCCGGTTTTAACGCGGTGGCGCCGGGTAGCGGTGTAATCATAATGCCGCCGGTTTCCGTTTGCCACCATGTATCAACGATCGGGCAACGACTGTCACCTACAACTTCATAATACCAGTTCCAGGCTTCAGGATTTATTGGCTCACCGACACTGCCGAGAATTCTAAGCGAACTGCGGTCACATTTTTTTACAAACTCATCGCCGGCTCCCATTAGGGCGCGAATTGCGGTTGGTGCAGTGTAAAATATATTAACTTTATGCTTATCGCATACTTGCCAGAAACGGGATGCGTCGGGATAATTAGGTACCCCTTCAAAAACCAGTGTCGTTGCGCCGTTAGCAAGCGGGCCATAAACAATATAGCTATGTCCGGTAACCCATCCAACATCAGCCGTGCACCAATAAACGTCACCATCATGATAATCAAACACATATTGGTGGGTCATGCTGGCAAAAACCATATAACCACCTGTTGTGTGCATTACGCCTTTTGGCTGACCTGTGGAACCGGAAGTATAAAGGATAAAGAGCGGGTCTTCCGCGTTCATTTCTTCGGCGGGACAGTCTGTGGATACTGCTTTGGCCGCTTCACGGTACCAGACATCACGACCTTCCTTAAAACCGACATCAGCGCCTGTTGCCTTAACAACGATCACTGTTTCGACAATTGTATCAGGATTTTCAAGCGCTTTATCGACATTGTTTTTAAGCGGGATTGGCTTTGCGCCGCGCACACCTTCATCTGCGGTAATAACAATATGACTATCGCAATCAATCAGCCGTCCGGCAAGGGCATCCGGTGAAAAGCCACCAAATACGATCGAATGGATAGCGCCGATACGCGCGCAGGCCAACATGGCATATACCGCTTCGGGGATCATTGGCATATAAAGGGTTATGCGGTCGCCTTTCTTCGCGCCTCTGCTTTTTAAGACATTAGCGAAGCGGCATACTTCTTCATATAATTCTCGGTAGGTAATATTTCGCGAAACAGTTGGGTCGTCGCCTTCGAAGATAATTGCCGTTTGATCGCCGCGGCTTTCCAAGTGCCGGTCAACGCAATTGACGCAGGCGTTCAAGGTACCGTCATGATACCACTTGATATGGAGATCTTCTTTAGCAAACGAGACATCTTTTACCTGCGTGTATGGCTTGATCCAGTCAATACGCCCGGCCATATCATCCCAAAATGCTTCAGGATCGGAAATGGATTTGTTATATTGCGCCAGATACTCTTCATTATTAATAAGCGCATTAGCGGAAATATTGTTTTTTACAGGGTATATTTTATTTTCAGACATTGTTTTTCTCTGCGTTTTTCTCAGCAATTTTTAATTTTATTCATGTTAAATTGTCATGGGCTCATTGTCTATTTTTTTGACAAATTTCGAATAATGAAACGGGCAGGGTGAATGGCGTGACAGATTTTTTCTTCAAAAGGGAGTTCGTTGCCACCAACCATAGAAGCCAAATATTTTCCGAGGATTGGCGCACTCAGAAAGCCTCTTGCGCCAAGTCCTGCACAGACAAATAAGTTAGGATGATAGCTGGCATCAGCAAATGATTTGTGGCCCGGACCGTGGTGAAGGGTGTCATAACCAGATAGATATTTTTTATAATCCGCCACCGGTCCGCAGAGCGGTAGATGATCATGGGAAATGGCCCGTATGGCTCTTCGACCACCTAAAATATCAGGATTACTAAAGCGGTAGGGAGCATTTTCCAAATTTTTGTTATGTGCGGCATCAGTAATGTCGAGTGTCCCATTTTTTTCAAATGTCGCACCGCAAATGTTGGCTTCTCCTGCGGGTGTCATGACTTTTGGGGTTAGGTAAGTATTTGAACATAATATACTATTATCACTATATTCAGGCGATATATATGATATTTGCCCAGCCACTTTATCAAGTTTTAAATGCTCAGTCTGCTTGAGGTTTTCGACATTATAGCTGTTAGATAAAATGACAGCATCGACTTTTAGAATTTGTATTTTATCGCTTGTGAATAATGACCAGCTATTATCATCATTTAAATTAATTTCAGTGACCGCTGTGTTGAGCAGGATATTGGCGCTTTCTTCAAACCTGGCCGAAAGATGTTTGGGGATGACATAACCGCTTTTGGGAAAGATCAATTTGTCTTTATCAATAGACATCAAATCATTTGAATATTGAGGGGCTAATTTTTTAAAGCGGTTAAGTTCTTGTTCGTTTTTGGCTATTTTTGATAGACCGCAAGGTATAAAAATATCTTCGCCTAGATTTTTATAATACTGAAGGGCATATTGATAAGCTTTTAAGTAAAAAGATTTTTCGTTAGTTTCTCCCAAACTGATATAGGGATCAAGAATAGCGGCCGGATTACCGGACGCAGCGCTTAGCAAGTAATCACTTTTTTCAATTAAAGTGACTTTATAGCCCGCTTTAAGCAAGTGATCTAATGCTGTAACGCCGCCAATCCCACCGCCAATGATGGCGATATGTGATCCAGAGGGAACAGCATCGGGTATTTTAAACCATGGCTTTCGCATTTTTTTCAATCATATTGCTAGCGATTGTTATTTTAAGTAAGACTTATCACAGTGTTATGGATATATTGGAATTAAATCATCGGGAGAGACAAGAAAAATGAAAAAGGCATTTTTAACGGTAATCAGCATCGTGATATCGCTATGGAGCAGCTCACCGGTTCTGGCACAGCGTTCGGGCGATTTGGTTGTTCCGTGTGCCGTCCCTTTTTACCGGGAACTTGATTTTATCGTAGGGGACTGGATGGTATACGAAAAGTCAAGCGGGACGCTTGTTGGGTTTGACAGAATAGGACGAACGCTCAAGGGCTGTGCTATTCAGCAGAGCTGGATTTCTCTCAATGATCATTTCTCCTCTAATTTTGTGCCTTTTCGTATGTATGGTAAAAGTCTGACGGCCTTTAACGGTACGAACTGGGTGCAGATGTGGGTTGATAATCAGGCCGGTGTTCAAATTTTAAAAGGCGGTCCTGAAAAGGATAAGTTCGTGCTGAGTAGTGAAGAAAATATTGGTGGATATGAATATATGCTTATCTGGCAGCGTCAGGAAGATGGTAAATTACTCAATACTCACCAAAGACGGGACGTAAAAGCAGGCGCGGTAGGGGCGTGGCAAACTCTTTATGAGTGGGAATATGTCAAAAATATAAACGAGAGCTTATTTCCAGATGATGAAGACGAGGGTAACTAGAAAATTCTAAAGTTATTATTTTGCTGCGTTTTCTTGAAATTCAATTATGGCGTCATTATCAATTGGTCGACAGAAAAAATAGCCCTGGAATATATCGCAGCCTTTTTCTTTAAGAATTTTAACATGTTCTTCGGTTTCAACACCTTCTGCTACAACCGTTAGTCCAAGACTGTGGCCTAGGCGGATAACCGCATCGGTAATGGCGGCATCATCATGATCTTCATGGATGTTACGGATGAAGGACTGGTCAATTTTTAATTTATTGACCGGGAAACGTTTTAGATAAGCCAGTGAAGAATAGCCAGTACCAAAGTCATCAATTGATAGATTTACACCCAGTGCTTTTAATCTTTCAAGTTTCATAACCACGCTATCAGTATTCTTAATAACGATACCTTCTGTGATTTCAAGTTCTAACCAGCATGGCTCTAATTGAGAAATATTTATGGCATGTTCTATTGTTTCAACAAAATTATCAGCGTGGAATTGCCGTGCGGAAATATTAAC
This sequence comes from Kordiimonadaceae bacterium, assembly GCA_018699075.1. Taxonomy (GTDB): domain Bacteria; phylum Pseudomonadota; class Alphaproteobacteria; order Sphingomonadales; family Emcibacteraceae; genus Pseudemcibacter. Next base: position 3,935 of record JABIPV010000345.1, read on the forward strand.
ACTGACTTTGATTTTAGGAAGGCCTTGATTCTGCCAACCTTTTGCAGCCAAACAGGCCGTATTTAATACCCATTGCCCGATCGGTATCATCAGTCCGCTTAGTTCTGCGATAGGAATAAAGTTGTAAGGCGATATCATGCCCTTTTCAGGATGCTGCCAACGGATAAGGGCTTCAACACAGACCATTTTGTCGCTTATAGCATCGATTTGTGGCTGATAATGAAGCAGGAGCTCATTATTTTCGAGTGCCTTACTTAAATCGATTTCCATCTGCTTTTGGTTTTTAGTTTCAGCGTCCATTTGCGGATCATAAAGTCGGTAAATTCGTCTGCCATCATCCTTGGCCTGATAGAGAGCCATATCTGCCATGCGGATGAGTTCATTTGGTGTGTCCGCATCATCGGGGAAGAAGCTTATGCCGATACTTGTGCCAATCTGAATGACATTACCATCTATTTCTGTTGGTTGTTGGATACTGTCTATGATGCGGTCTGCGATAATTATTATATTATTATCTTCTTCAATATTCGTAAATACGATAGCAAATTCGTCTCCACCTAGCCTGGCGACTGTGTCAACTTCACGGGCACATTTGAGCAACCGTTCTGCGACCACTTTTAATAGTTTGTCACCGGTAGAATGGCCATAAAGGTCATTTACGGGTTTGAACTTATCCAAATCAAGTAGCATTACAGCTACTTTTTTATTTAGCCTTCGGGCCATTTTCAACGCATCATCAAGGCGTTCGGAAAGTAAATTCCGGTTGGCAAGTCCCGTTAAGCTGTCATGCCATGCCATATGGCGGATGATTTTTTCAGCTTCATGTTGTTCTGTTACATTTCTAAATAAAACGGTGTAATGTTTTTTCTGTTCTAGGAATACTTCGCGGATGTCAACTTTAAGCGGGATTGAATCGCCATCTTTTCTCTTACCGACTTCTTCAGATTTATAAACATTAAAACCGTCAACTTGCTCGTTCAGAAGGTTTCTGATTCCCTCTGAGTTGCTTAAATCTTTAGAAATGATCAGCTTTTGAAGTTCCATTCCGTTAAATTCAGAGGGAGCATAACCGAAAATAACAGACATGGCATTATTGGCTGTTAAAATAAAACCGTTATTATCAACTGTTACAAGACCCTCTTCCATAGCATTTAATATGGTTTGAATTTTTTGTGCTGAGTTTGCCGCTTCTTCCTGAGCAAATGCAAGATCCTCTGCCACGTGAATGGCTTCACTTGTTTGCGATTCCAGATAATCTTTTGCTGCCTGAAACTCAATAAGTTGGTTGTCAGCACGACTATTGGCGTTGGTCAGCGAAATTATAATGCCTCTGCCCGGGAAAAATTCTGTGTTTAGTTCTATAGTTTTATTTTTTTTAATCTGGTATTTATAAACCCAGTTAAATGAACCGGCAGCATCTGTTTCCTGATACATTTCCTGCATCAGAGCTATGGTTTTATTATTTTCATCAGTCAGTTCTGCATCACTGGCAGATAATGTGAAAATATCTTCAAGGGAGTATCCGGCTTCGAGATCGTCATTATTGATTTTAAGCTGTTGGGAAAAACTAGAGTTCCAATTTACCAATTCCAAGTTTTGGTTAAATATTGCAACACCACAAGACATGCTATCCAAAATACACTGAGCATCAAATAGACTCTCCGGTTCATCTTGGCCTAATGTCATAACACTTTTACCCAATTGAGACATTGTTTCCGATCTTTTGTTTACTGACGAAAATTTTAGTGTCACAAGCTTAATTTTGCGTTAATTTATAACATTCTAGATGAAAATATTTAATTGAGCGGGAAGTAAAGCTGTTTTCCCTTATTTTTGAAGTCTTCGATTAATTGTTTTGATTTGTTTGACAGAAACCAATTTATGACAATATTTTGTTTTTCGGCTGAAATATGGGAATGTCGGTCAGCGTTTACACTGATAATGCTATAGATGTTTTTAAGGTGTACATCATTTTCGTAAAGGACAGATAAATCATCTTTATTTTGAAAAGTGAGCCAGGTGGCATGATCTGACAAAATGTAGGCTGATTTTTCAACCGCAATATTAAGGCTTCTGCCCATTCCCGCGCCTGTTGGCATATAATTTCCAGGTATAAACTGGTCTGGATTTATAGTGCTTTTCTGCCAAATCCGTAACTCGGCCTTATGGGTGCCGCTGTCGTCGCCGCGCGATACAAAAAATGAATTTGATTTAAAAATGGCCTCAAAAGCTTGCACCGCGTCAAGACTGTTTTTTATATTGGCAGGATCAGCAGAAGGGCCAACGATGACAAAATCATTTCTCATTATAGGTATCCGTTTAGTGCCGTGACCTTGATCCATAAATATTTGTTCACCGTAAGGATCATGTACGAAAATGAGATCAGAATTACCGTCCATTGCGGACCGAAGTACTTTTCCGGTGCCAAAGGCAATGACATTAATATCAAGCCCGGTGTCTTTTTCAAGTTCAGGGATTAGAATACCAAGCAGGCCAGAATCCTGTGTTGTGGTCGTCGCCATTAAAGTGAACGGTCGCTCATCTTGCGCTAAGAGTAAATAGCTAAAGGCTGCGACTATGACCGCACATAAAAATAAATATTTTATTTTCATGGTTATAGTCTTCCTTCAATGAACTTTTGTCCTTGCTCACTTTTGGGATTTTTAAAAAACGCTGCCGTTTCAGATATTTCCACCACGGTTCCATTTTCGATGAAGATGATCTGGTCCGCCAGTCTTTTTGCCTGCATCAGATCATGCGTGGCCATGACAATTGTCATTTTATTTTCGTGACTTTTTGAAATCATATTTTCGAGCGTTGCCGTCGCTTTCGGGTCGAGATTTGATGTCGGTTCATCAAGAAAAAGAATATCCGGTTCAAGCAGCAGAGCGCGGATGAGCGATAGGCGCTGTTTTTCTCCACTTGAAAGAAGCCGCGCTGGATGATCGGCGAATTTGTCCATGGAAAATTCTTTTAAGGCGTTTTCAGCCTTTGATAATTTTTCGTCATCATCCGTATTCATAAGATCAAGTACATAAGTTAGATTTTGCAACGTGGTGCGTCTTAAGAAAGTAGGCTTTGGAAAGACCATAGCGTAGTTAGCGTCATTATCCTGAGACTTAATTTCACCAGAACTTGGTGAAACGAGACCGTGACACAGTTTTAATAATATGCTTTTGCCAGCGCCGTTGGGGCCTAAAATGACCGTAGTTTTAGCCTTTTTAATGTTGAGCGATGTTTCATGTAAAGCTTTACCTTTGTCGTGGCTATAGCTGACTTTATTTAAGCAAAGGGCGATATCATCATTCATCACGGAAATTCCCTTGTGTTTTTTGATAATGACTTTTGATGAAATGCATCAAAATATTTACCGCCAGTGAAATAACGAGCAGAATAATACCAAGCGCCATTGCGAGCTCGAGATTTCCCTTGCTTATTTCCATCTGGATGGATGTGGTCATGGTCCGGGTGCTGTGTTCAATATTACCGCCGACAATCATCACGGCGCCTACCTCGGCAATGGCCCGGCCAAATCCGGCAAGAAGCACCGTAAGCAGGCTAACACGGCTTTCCCAGAGCAGTGTTTTAATTCTCGTCCAGGCGGATACTTTGAGAGACATTAAAAGTTCATCATATTCGTTATTCATTTCTTCGATGATTTGCCTGCTCAACGCAGTAAGAATTGGGAAAATTAAAAGTGTTTGAGCAATGATCATCGCTTGTGGTGTATAGAGCAGCCCGAGCAGGCCAAGCGGCCCGCTTCTTGATAAAATCATATATACCATCAGGCCAGCGACCACCGGCGGTAATCCCATAAAGGCATTAATAATTATATTGAGGATTTTTGATCCGAAAAAATTTTTCGTTGCCAGAAGGGAGCCAATAGGAAGCCCGATCAGCGCCGCAATGAGCAGCGCCGACAGGCTGACATAAAGAGAAAGGCCAATTATTTCCATCAATTCACCATTGAAAGAAACGATTAGATATAGAGATTGAACTAATATTCCGGAATTTTCTGCCATTTTTTATCTTTTATTCTTTGCGTGAACTAAAACTAATTGCTAAATCAGCTCTAGTAAACTTAAATGTGACATTATTGGAATGGCAGGATGACTTTTAGTAAAGCAAAACACAATCTCGATGTGAGTGGGCATAAATGTCCGCTGCCGGTGCTGCGCTTGAGACGGATGATGGAAAATATTGGTATCGGCGAAATAGTTGAACTTATTGCGACAGATCCTATGACCCTGATTGACATTCCAAATTTTTGCCGTGAGGCGGGGCATAGCATTGAAAATGTCACTGAAGGTGAAGAATATATTTTATACTTAATAAAAAAGTGCTGATATAAATAAGGCATTAAAGGGTGAGTTCTAATAATGAATATTGATGACGTAAAAGAAACTTTTGAATTTATGGACGAGTGGGAAGACCGCTACCGCCATATCATTGATCTTGGCCGTAAGCTACCTGATTTTGATGAGAAGGATCAGACGGACGCCAACCTCGTTCGAGGATGCATGAGCAAAGTATGGCTGGTTTATAGCAAAGAAGACGGCAAAATTATATTCAGGGGCGATAGTGACGCCCATATCGTGCGCGGTCTAGTCGCGATCATACTGATGATTTTTTCAGGAAAAACACCTGGGGAAATAGGAAACACTGATGCTACATCAATCCTCACTGAACTGGGGCTGGCACAGCATCTATCCCCCATGCGTACTAATGGGCTTTTTTCAATGGTTGAACGGATCAAAGCTATTGGGGAAAGTTTTTCTTGAACGAATTATCTGAATTCTTGCCGCTTATCGCTATTATGCTAGCGTCTGGATTAGTGGCTGGAATGATGGCGGGGTTGCTGGGAATTGGCGGCGGCATTATCATCGTGCCGATACTCGAATTTTCGCTCGCCTTTTTTGGTGTTGATGAAGCGGTCAGAATGCATATTGCCATTGCCACATCGCTGGCGATCATTATTCCAACCTCGCTTTCATCGGTTCGCGCCCATCACAGTCGCGGCACCGTAGATATCAAGGTTATAAAAAGCTGGACGCCGGCGATTTTCATCGGCGCGGCACTGGGCAGTTGGGGCGCATCAAAGCTCGATGGCAAAGTGCTAATTACTATTTTTGCATTTCTGGCTTTTTTTGTTGCCCTAAAAATGCTGTTTAGAAGTAAATCAAAAAATGTAAGAGACGGCATTCCGGATCACCCTGCTATACAGCTCATTCCATTTGCCATGGGAAGTATTTCGAGCATGATGGGAATTGGCGGCGGTGTTATGGGGGTTAGTTTTCTTACGCTTTTCGGCCTGCCCATTCACCGTGCGGTGAGTACCGCATCCATTTTCGGCGCCCTCATTGCTATCCCTGGTACTATCAGCTTTATGTTACTCGGATTAAATGTTGAAGGTTTGCCGCCGGGCAATATCGGCTATGTCAGTATGGTCGGCCTTGGTATTATCGCCCCCGCTTCCTATCTGGCGGCTCCGCTAGGCGCCAAAATAGCCCACGCACTAGATCAGAAAAAACTACATCTGGCATTCGGATTATTTCTGTTTTTCGTTTCAAGCCAGATGCTTTACCGGAATTTGTTTTAGGCAAAAAAAAGCCCCGACCTTTTAAGGGTCGGGGTTAGTGTGGAAGATATCGGGCGGGAGGGATTTCTCGCCCTGGGGGTTAAGGGTTAGGGTTAAGTGATACTGTTACGTTTTCTGATCTGAATGCTGCCTGCGATCATTGCTGCTGCGACTATTATTCCAATCCAGAGGGAAGGCTCGCCGAGGCTTCCAAGTAAGCCAGTGACGGCTTCGATCATATTGCCACCATCATCTATATCGTAGCGATCGCCATATTTTTCCAGATATGTGAAGCGAGAGGCAATGACCCGTAGTATCTGTTCAGAGTCGAAAAATATTTTTTCAATAACGACGCCGAGTACCGGAATGATAAAGGCTAGTAGAAATGGTGAGCGTCTTGAAAAGCTTGATACAAGCATGAAATATGTAAATATCGGCAAAGTCCAAAGTATAATGACAAAGACTGGTACAATGTCGCCTATGATTACAGCTAGGTAATTGATGTTCGTGAAAACAAGATCCCATGCACTGTAATCTGTATTTATGCTTACTATTGCGCCCAACATAAAGGTTGTGAAAAATTGAATAATAAGGGCAAATCCTATGGCAATCACAGGGGTGACAACGACCACTGTTGCAAGTTTTACCAGAACTTCCTGAGTGTCGGATACTGGCATGGATTTCCAGAACAGGATACTTTTGTCTTTTCTTTCATCAAAAAGTACCGATAGAGCGGTAAAGACCATGCTAAAGCCAACCGAAATCATTAGTACCATTGGGGATACCATTAAAATACCTGTCATAATAGCAGACGATTTTTCATCAAATTCCGTATTGTTTGACAAATGGTCATTCATGGAAACGCCGTCGAACATCATGCCGCTGCCGTTTATCATTGCGACTATTGCAAAGAATATAAATAAGCCCGTAATAACCATCGGTGTGGTAAAGATGGCGCGTTTGTTGTCCCAGAATTCTTTTAGGAAAAGGGCTTTAATAGGGTTATAGCCATTTATTGCTGTTAGGTTAGAAAACATTTTATTCTCCGTTTTATTATCTTATTTCTACTTAGACAAAAAGGCATTGGCCAATGGCACAAACCATAATTTTATCACTGAAAATGGATTTGCCCATTTCGGTTAATTCAGTGCCATAGCTGGTCTGGGTAAGGCCCGCCATGCCGATGGTCGCCACTAAAATGAGAAAAGTAATCAATCCAATATTAATCAGTGTGTGGATATTTTTGCGTTTCATTTTCAAATTATTAGCCATGATTATTCTCCGCTCATCAATGTTACGAAAAGATCAGATAAAGAGAGACGGCTTACGTCGCCAAACTGTTTTAAAGTCTCTTTATCCTGGCCTTTGTAAATTAAGCTGGTGCGGCCAAGGGAGTTCTTTTCTCGGTAAGGAGAAAGGGCGCGTGCTTCGTCAATATGTTCATTGGTTGGCTCTAGCACTTTCCAGGTATCTAGTGTTTCATCCATGCTGGCGTCATACATTATTCTGCCGTCTTTGATGAAGATCACATC
>JABIPV010000032.1 GCA_018699075.1 Kordiimonadaceae bacterium
AAAATACATTTCCCTGTTAATTTCTTAGGGAAATCAGTTCTATTTGTATGTTTTAATAGGGCTATTCGTCGTCATCACACGCCTTGGTATAGATAAACATCATTTTTCCCTGTAAATTCCCTGTAAATCAGCGAAATCACCCCAAAAAAGCAAAGAGACCATCCCCCTTACAACTTCGCACACCTCGTCAAGTTCACCTAAGGAAAAACTACACAAACTTCCCATACTTGCTCTTGGTCACCTAGGACCATGCAGGAGTTACTGAGGTGGTCCTGTTTGTTTGGACAGGTTTGCAGCTTATTTAAGGTATATCCTGTTTCATTCATGCTGCCTGTTCTTGTTCTTTATGACATGGGGATAACCGCCCTTATACTCTTTTGGGTAATGCACATTAATACCTGATTGCTATGATTGACACGATTTATTCTTAAGAGGAGAGCTACGTCAGTTCTTCTAATGATTTTCTGAACGATTTAATCATCTTATTGAGTTGTTTCCGCTTCTCTATGGCTTCTTTGGTATGAAAACCACTCTTAAGAGCATTTTTATTTCCAACCGGCGCTCCGCTACCCTCTGCGCCGCCATGCATTCTACATCGCTTTTTCCCGTGGACGGCGGGTGATTTACAAGGTAGTCCTTTACGTGTTTTTGCCCCACACCGTGTGCTGTTTACCATAGGTATAGTGTTACGTTTATGGGTCATTTTTTATGTTGTGGCTTGTTTCTTACTTGACCTACAATGGCCTGTCCTCCAGGTTCAATATTAACATGCTCAACAGTCATTTTCTGATCACCTGCCCCTCTATGCTTGCCGAGGGCCTTAACTTGATCCATGTATAACCGTAAAAGCTTCTCACTTTGTTTTAGAGCCCTATCGCGGCCTTGATTAGTTTGCGCCTCAATAGAGGCCCGCCTCAGACACTCCATAGCAGCTTGGTGAGTGCTTGCCATTTGAACAGCAAGCATTCCCTCAATTCCGTCTTGTGGTGCTATTTGCCTTAATGTTTCTTTGGCTGCTTCAACTTTCAATAATATTCTTTCGTCAGACATTCCTTCGGGTAACCACATATTATCCACAAGATCGCTAATCAATACAGTCATAAAGCTCACATCATCCGAACCAACCAACTCTCTAGGTGGATCATTGAGTTGAAGGGCGTTCTCTAAGTTATCTTTCTTTTTAGGTTTAGTGTTTTTTACCATTAAATAAAACTCGTTCAAAATATTAAAATTTGAACGTGTATAACATAAATTAAAGAAATTAACGACTAGAAATATTACTATGTATAGGGTTGAATTTAATTTTAATTAAATACCCTCTCCCCCCCCTACACCTTATATATCAATTTTCATTAGAGTGCGGCCCTTATACCGGTGCTTGCGAGCCCGCGAATACGGAGGGGTCACCTGAGGAATGTTAAAAGCCCTAGTCTAACGAAGTTCGCAGACCTTCACTTGCACTCGCTTAGTCATATGAGATCGAAGCGCGCAGAGCCTTCACACATCTCATCAAGGTCACCTAGAGAAAAGTGACATAAATCTTTCACAACTACACTTGAACATCTAAGGCCGTGCCGGAGTTTCTTTCCTACACAATCTTTGAGAAGAGACTACATTCATTCAACTTTTGTCAGCCAGTCTGAACCTTCGTCAATTGATTGGTCTGCGTCGGCGATGTATGTGGCGGAGCGGATGTTGTATATGTCGGGGCTTGTGGCTTCTGGGGGCTCGATGCATTTTTCTAAGTCTTTTGCCATTTTTAGAAGGCGTTTGCGAAAGGCGATGATGCCTTTATCACTGGTTCCTAGGCGTTCATTGGTTCTGTCGCAAATTAAGCCCATGCTTTCTTGTACGGCGGCATCCTGATTTGGAATGCCGAGAATGCCTGTGTAGTTGTCATCCCGCTGCACGCTGCGATCGATGAGGTACTCGTTGCCTTTATGGGCAAGGGGTTTGTAGTTTTCATCAATAGGGCCCCACATCCCCGTTCGGGGGTGATACATCTTTTCTTCTTTTGGCGTAAATTCCCGGGTCGGATTACAATTAAACGACCATGTCCATGTGTTGTGATCGTCAATGGGTACCCACGCATGACCCGCGTAGCATAGTCCGTCAGAATCTCGTCCAGACAACATTTGCGGTGGAATACAGGTGTGGAACGGCACCATAAACTGGGTAATGCGCCAGTAATATTCACCTGGCTTTGCGTTGCGCCGTGCGCTGATCCTTTGGCCGTAACTAGTATCATCAATGAAGAAGACGGGATGACGGTCTACGGCTGAATAATTGATAAACTTTTCATTGCCATCTTCATCGAGTTCAGGCTCATCGGGAAGGGGTTCTAAATCTTCCAATTTACGATGAAGGTAAGAAATATGACTTGAATCAATCCCACCTTCCAAGGCTTGGGCCCAATTGCATTCTTGCAATCGTTTGGTCACAACCGATTGTTTTTTGCTAAGCTGCGCCCACTCGAGGTTTGGAAGTTCAGGTTTTAATTCTGCTGGCCCCATATATATCCAGACCGCACCGCCCATAATTTTGGCCGGATAGGATTTGATCGTTACCTTATGTTTGAAATTTGTTTGTTCGGGTTCAGACGGCATATCCGTGCAGTTGCCTTCTTTATCAAATTTCCAGCCATGATAAACACAGCGTAATCCGCATTCTTCATTACGGCCATAAAACATACCCGCCCGCCGATGAGGACAGTAAGCATCAACAATACCAACATCGCCGTTAGTATCTTTAAAGGCGACGAGGTCCTCACCAAGGATGCGAACACGTACAGGTGGTCCGTCTGGTTCAGAAACTTCTTCTTCGAGCAAAGCCGGCATCCAAAAACGCCTTAAAAGATTTCCCATTGGTGTGCCTTCGCCAACTTGGGTGAGCATGTCGTTATCCGCTTGTCTTAACAATGTTCGATCCTTTAATCTTTAAATTATTGTTATTAAAATAACAATAATCTATATTGTTGTACACAAAAATATTTTGACCAATGAACGGTATATGTGTTTAGGTAACTGCAAAATTAGGAGAGAAAAATGTCATCTGCCCCGAATGTACTTAAAGACAGTGGTAAACCGTTATTTTTTAGTATCGAAAAAGGAAGTTCCGTCATTTATGCCCCCGAGGCACGTATTGGTGATGCGGTAAGACTACATGTGCGTTCCTTATCGGTTATGCAAAAAGAAGCCGTTGTTGCCTGTACGAATTCTGATGTTCAGTGGCGGCTTTCTTCCGATGAAGGGGCGTATTTAAATGGTCTTGACGCCGCACCTTGTCCGCTTTCCTTTTTAACCACGGGTATGGTGTCGTCTTATATGAATGAAGTTTTGGCACTGGCAAAAATCCGCGGCATAGAGATTAAAAATATCCGCCTTATCCAGGATAATTATTACACCATGAAAGGATCCGCCTTAAAGGGAACCATGATTGGCGGGGCCAAGAATATTGACCTTGAGGCGCAAATTGATAGCGATGCAGACAAAGAAACCTTGATGAGTTTAATATATGACGCCGTTACAGCATCACCCCTAAACGGATTAATGCGCGGGGAAAAAGAAAGCTTATTTCGCTTAAACCATAATGATCAGGATATAAAATTAGGAATAGCAAAAACCGTTGCGCAACCGCTTGAGGCTACTGATGAAACGAGTATGGAAGCCGTTGAACCCGCAGCAGGGGACTGGACTGATTTTATCCGTAAGGCGGGATTAAGTCCTAAAACAGCGGATACAAATTCAAGCCATGGGTCTAGCCTTGCGGATGAACAAGACCGTCTGCTGCATATTCGTGGAATTTGTACGCTAAGAGATGACGGGGTAAAACTGATTGAACAGCAGCTTTATAATCCTCATGGGTCCATATTTCATTTTATGTCCGATGAAGAAGGTCGAGCACCAAATGCCATTAGTTATATTTCAGCAGGCATAGGGTTTTGTTATATGACCCAGCTGGGACGTTATGCCAAGATCGCCAAAAAAGACATGTCATCTTATACA
>JABIPV010000031.1 GCA_018699075.1 Kordiimonadaceae bacterium
AGATTTATTGTGGGATACGGCCATTAGAATTGAAAGCGGTGGTGTTAGTGATATTGAAAAAACATTGCTTTCGCAGCTTGATGAACTCAATCTCATTTTAGGTCAGAAAAAATCATTTTCAGACATTCGACTTCAAATACGCGAAACAGATAAGGTTTTTCGCCAATATTCACGCGCCATAAGAAAGAGCTACTCCAATTTATACTCTTTAGATATTGATTTTAAATCACTTCGTAAATTATATAGCTATATTTTAACCTTTAGTGACAAAGAAAAATATTATAATGCTTCGTTGGTTGTTGATGTTCTGCGTAAGGGTGTGGTTTTTAATGATGAACTTGTGCTTAGTCAAGGAGGACTTGGTAATTATTTTGCTCTTTCTGAGGGGCGGAAAATCATTGAAAATTTAATCTCAATACAAAAATCATTATTGGCTAACTCTTATAATGAACAGATGAAGAAGTCACAAAATATTAAAAGAAAACAAAAATATTCATCACAAAAAAATACACAAGAAAGTATTAAACTACAAAGCAAAGTAGGTGATGCTGTTAAGTTGCTCGGGGAAAAAATATCTTTCACTGGTATGTCGTCGGAATTTTTAATTCAGGATGCGTCTAATTTAATTGAAGCAATTTTGACGAATATGAAAACAGATGAATATTCGAGGGTAGCACAGTCCCAAACAGAATTGATTATCGTTATGAGTAATTTGAAGAGAATTCTTAATAAGCCTGCAACACGCTCACCGGAGCTTCAAAATATTATACAGGAAATTAATGGCCAACCTACTTCTTGATTAATGAATTTGATGTTTCGCGTTTAGTACATTATCAACGGCTAGGCAAATTTCATCCAATGAAAAAGGTTTGCTGATTACATTGTGTATTAAACTTCCCATATTATGGGCACGCTGTCTTTCATGAACAAAACCTGTCATCATTAAAATTGGCAATGTGGGATATTCTGCAGTGACTTTTAGCGCCAGTGATATACCGTCCATAACAGGCATAATGATATCAGTTAGTAAAAGGTCATATTGTCCTTTTTCTAATTCTACTATGGCCGCCCCACCATCTGCTACACCAAGTGTATCATGACCCCTTAGTTTTAGGGCCCTACATATGAATGTGCGAACGGCGATTTCGTCTTCTGCTATTAATATTTTTGCCATTTTACACTCTTGTTTTCTAATTAAAACATTATATACAGACAAATTCTTTATTTTTTATTAGCATTAGCAATTTAATTTGCCGTAAATAAGACACTAATGTCTCTCGCCGCTACAGGAGGGTTAGGTAAGGATGTTTCAAAAGTGACTATTTCTTCCGGATTAATTGAAGATTTTTCAGAGGCGAAATCCCATTCACGTATGCTATTGCGATTTGCGTCAAGTAAAATGACTTTCAAGCGCGGTATGGTTTGAAGTATATCTGTAATATTCTCGATATTGCCGCGAATTATAAGATAAGGCACGTTATTTCTGTTTTCTTGGCTTGGACTTAAACCTTTAATTAGCAGACGTTCGCCAATGGGAGAAATTTCCGGTTCTTCTGGTGTTTGAGAGGCTTGAGTTTCATTAAGACCAATGGCCGTATATAATTTATTAGACGCTGGCCATTTGCTTGATATGGTATCTTGAAACATAAGAAATAAGCTGATGACCGCCGTGACGAATACCATCAGTGATATCCAACCAAACTTACTTGAGCCATACTTTTGGTTTTGCAAGGCGGGTAAATTTGCCGTTTTAGGAACGGGCCGCATTCTCTTTTTTGGTTTTTGTATTGGAAAATCAAAATCACCACCACTATCAGATTCTTCTGACTTATTTCTGATCTCCCCATCTGATTTATATTTATCGATAAGTTCGTCTTGAGAAGTTGCTTCATTATTGGCCTCATTTTCTGTGGGTTTTTGAGGAGGTATAATTTCAACTTCTGGTTCAGGCTTGCTTTCAAACCAATTATGACTGCACTTAGCACAACGCACAGTGCGCCCGTTTGGCATTAATGCATTGGGGTTAACTACGTATCTCGATTTACATTCAGGGCAGGTTAAGATCATAAATTAATTCTGCTTATTCTGTCTATTATCGTTACATTATTAAGCTTGTTATAATATGCGGCTCATGGATTATCAATAAGATAACCATTTAGTGATTTAATTAATATTTATCTTATGCCATATAAATTTTAACAAAAGATTATAATCGGCTAATCAATCAATAAGAGCAAAAATGCGCGTAGGGCCTAATTTGAAAATGAGTATTATTCATATTAGCAAACCTATTGGAATTGCATTATGATCTTAGCTATGATCTAAAAGGCAAAATATAATGTCGCAATAAGGATATTGGATTGGTTGAATTTAGAAATGTAAGTATGGGATATGATAAAGGACATGATGTCCTTAGCGATATTTCATTTAAACTAGAGACGGGGACTATGCATTTTCTAACGGGGCCAAGTGGTGCGGGTAAAACATCTCTGTTAAAATTAATGTATTTAGCCCACCGGCCGAACCGTGGTGAAATTATGATGTTCGGCCAAGATGTAGCCAAGGCGAGGCGCGAAGACTTACCTAAATTGCGCAGGCGTATTGGTATTGTTTTCCAAGATTTTAGATTGTTGGACCATATGTCAGCGGTTGAAAATGTTGCACTTCCCTTACGTATTGCAGGAGGTAAGGGACCACAAATAAATGAACATGTAGAAGAACTATTAAGCTGGGTGGGGCTTGATGAACGGATGCTTGCAAACCCGTCTGCATTATCGGGCGGTGAAAAGCAGCGGGTTGCTATTGCCCGTGCAGTGATAAGGCGCCCAGATATTTTACTTGCCGATGAACCTACGGGGAATGTAGATCCGGAAATGTCAGAACGTTTAATGTATTTATTTGTTGAACTGAATAAACTTGGCACGACAATTGTGATCGCCACCCACGATAATAAACTGGTTGAGAAAATTGGAGCTCCACGTCTACATCTGGAAAAAGGTCAATTACTTCATATTCAAGGGTCGAAGAAAAAGTTTTCAGATTATGAGGGTCCGCAATGAGCACATCATTTGATTTTCTGCCAGATGTGAAATTCCGAGAAGCGACGAAGCTGTTACCTTGGGTAATGGCAATTATGGTTTATTTAAGTGCCTTGTCAGCAGCAGGTAGCCTTTTACTTCATTCGGGATTTGATGATTGGGCCAGTTCTTTACAAGGTAAAGTAACCGTGCAAATAACTGGAGAAGATTCTGCTGTAATTAAAGAGCAAGCTAATGAAATTCAACAAATTTTAAGAAAGGTCCCCGGTATTTTATCGGTTCGTATCATTCCTGATAATGAAATTACAGCATTACTTGAACCTTGGCTAGGGGCTGGCAATATCACAGATGATTTACCCATACCGGTAATGATAGATTTAGAAACAGAGCCGGATGTTTATATTAATTTGGATGCTCTTGAAATTAAATTAAAACAAATTACAGATACTGTATACTTAGATGATCATGCGCAGTGGCTGGTGCATTTTTATAACTTAACTTATACGGTTGAATATACGGCATTAGGTATTTTGGTAATGATCCTTTTAGCTTCAATTAGTATTGTGATTTTTGGTACAAAATCAAGTATGTCTGAACATAAAAGTACAATAGAAATCATGCATTTAATGGGCGCACAGGATCAAATGATCGCGCATGCTTATCAGCGACGCTTTATGAATTATGGTTTAAGGGGAGGTGCTTACGGTTTAGTGCTTTCTTTTATTACATTATTTGGGTTATCAAAATTGGTACAAAATTTAGCAAGTGGCTTAGTAGAAATGCCGACATTTCCTTATCTAACTATATCACTTTTATTTGTCTTTCCAATATTGTTTGCCGTCCTTTCCATGTTAACCGCGAGAATTACTGTTATGCGGGAATTGGGAAGGATGCTATAATTTTAGTATGAGACTGATTTTTGCCATAATATTATCTTTTTTTCTAATATGGTTTGGGGGTTATCTTTGGTTCTTAAATGAACTTTCCCTTAAGAAGACTAATATAGATCAAAAAACAGATGCTATTGTTGTCCTCACTGGCAGGGCAAATAGATTAAATGTGGCTGTAGACTTACTTAAAAATGAATTTGCTGAAAAACTATACATTTCTGGTGTAGATGAAAAAGTTACGCGTACAGAGTTGCTTGATCTTTTAAATATCAGTGTTGACCTAGCCGAGTGTTGCGTTGAAAGCGGTAATAAGGCGACTGATACCGTGGGCAATGCTATTGAAACCATGAGTTGGTCGATAAAAAATGATATAAAAAGTATTCGTGTTGTGACGTCGCTTGAACATATGCCACGGGCAATGGTGGAATTTAAGAGGTTTATGCCAAACGTTACTTTTGTAGAGCATACGGTTGGTAGCTGGCGTCCCGACAACCTCAATTATTTTAATTTGTCACAAGAATATAGCAAATATGTCATCAGTTTATTACGTTCACGTGCGTCTAGCCAAATTTATGAAGATACCTAATGAGGGTATTTTTAAGAGGAGATTGTTAATTGCGCACATTACGTTCAAGTTTGTTTAAAACGTTATTTTATCTATGGACGGGCATATTTTGTATTTTATATCTTCCGTTAATGTGGCTACCACGTAATGGGTTAATCGCATGTCAGCGGGTTTGGTCTCACGGTGTATTAGTAATTTTACGCCTCATCATGAATATCAAATTGGAAATACGGGGAAGAGACAAAATTCCTCAAGACGGCGGAATACTTGCCATGAAACACCAATCGTCATTTGACACTTTTGTAATGCATACTATTGTGCGTTATCCGGCCTTTGTGATGAAACAAGAGCTTATCAAAATTCCCCTATACGGTAGTTTTTGTTTAAATACAGGTATGATCCCTATTGATCGGGATGGGGGATTAAAAGCGTTAAAGAATTTAATGAAAAAATCATCAGAGACCATTAATGAAGGGCGGCAGTTAATTATATTTCCAGAAGGGTCGCGGACAATTCCTGGTGATCATGTGGAATATCAGTCTGGAATTTTTGGTATTTATAAATTTACGAAGGAACCTGTAATTCCTGTGGCTCTAAATTCCGGAGTATTTTGGCCTAAAAAAGGCCCCCTGGTAGCAGGCGGAACCATTGTATTTGATTTTCTGAATCCTATTGAAGCAGGAAAAAGTAAAGATGACTTTATGGCGACACTAGAAAATAGAATTGAAGATGCGAGTACGAAGCTTATTAAGTAAACTGCAGTAATTATGCGGGTACCTAAATTTTTTATAACTTCACTTTCAATGAAGAGTTGTTATTATTTATGAATTCATCAACTATTTAAAAGGGAAAAGGATACGTAATGAATATTAAAATATTTATTGGGGCTATTTTTGTTATGGCCAATTTAGCGAATGTTTCAACGGCGGCGCCGGGTGATGTTGCATTAGGACTAAAAGCAGGAACATTAGGATTAGGGCTAGAATTAACCGTTGAGGCCGCTGACCAAGTGAATGTTCGTTTTGGTGGAAATTATTTTAAAATTAATACAGAAGTTGATGTTGAGGATAATGATTATGACCTAGAAGATAATACTTATACCAGTGCAGAAGTTGGTGTTCTAAATGCCGATGCGGGCTTTAAATCCGTTGCACCATATTTGGGAATTGGCTGGGGTAACCCGCTTAGGGATGATAGTGATTGGTCATTTATGGTTGACCTTGGCGTTATATTTGCAGGAAAACCGAGTTTAGATATAACATCAACTGGCGGTACTCTTTCAAACGACCCAACGTTGCTCGCAGATATTGCCCAAACTGAACTTGAATTTAATGATTCTGATGAATTAAAATATCTAAAATATTACCCTGTTTTATCTGTAGGGTTAAATTATCGTTTTTGATTAATCCTAAATAGGGTATTAAGGAGGTCTGAGCTTATCAGGCTTCTTTTACTTAACTGGAATATTAAATGCGTTTTAAATTAATTGTTGTTTCTGTATTACTGCTAATTGCGGCTTATAGTGTTTTTTGGTTTCAAATCGCTGACAAAGTAGAGCAAGATACGCTGGCCTGGATTGAAAAAAGTAAAAATAGTGCAGATGGTATAAAGGTATTTGTTGGCGATTTAACCGTTTCAGGCTTTCCCTACAAAATTGCTGTAGAGGCATCATCTATAAATGTGACTTTACCGGCAGGCCTTTATAATACACAGTCTATTTCTGTAATGATCCCGGAAATCGCAGTTATTTACCAGCCATGGAAGCCGACCCATGCGATCGTTGTGACTGACTATTTTGATGCTGTAATCGGACCCCTTGATGCGCCTACGGTGAATATGAATTTTGATCAGGTTAAGGCCTCGGTTATTTTGGACCCAGATACATTTAAATTGGATAATCTTTCAGTAATAGCCCAAGAAATTAATTGGCAAAAGGCAACCGTAAACTCATCGATGGAAAGAGCTGAGTTACATTTAAGAAAATCACTGTCGGGTTTGGAAAATGCGAGTACATTTGACCTTCCCGTAAATCAGGCCGTTTTTTTTAAAGCGTATAATGCTGAAATAAATGAATTTAAAGCGACTATTTTGGGTCAAAATGCCGATGAAATTGTATTGGAAGCTTTTTTACATGCAAATCAGTTGCCTGACTTTACTCGGTCTTCATTATCCGCTTGGCGTGATGATGGGGGCACTTTGAGCATTAAAACCTTTGAATATGGTACAACCAATAATCAAGTGGATTTAAGTGGTGATTTGACGTTAGACGAAAGTTTAAAACCGCTCGGAGCGTTTGATGCCAAACTCTCTGGACTTGAAAATATCATAGGTGCATTAGCACAAAATGAAGGCCTTTCCGACACTGCAAAGCTATTGCTTCAAAGTCAGCTACAAAATAATACAGAAATGAAAGACATTCCGATCTCAATCAGTATGCAA
Organism: Kordiimonadaceae bacterium; assembly: GCA_018699075.1. Classification (GTDB taxonomy): domain Bacteria; phylum Pseudomonadota; class Alphaproteobacteria; order Sphingomonadales; family Emcibacteraceae; genus Pseudemcibacter. The sequence goes on from JABIPV010000031.1 coordinate 6,933, forward strand.
AATGGCATGATGTATGTTGGTCCTATTGCTTTAATTGAACTTGAACCAATTATTCCTTAAGATTATTCATCATGCTTTCTGCCGAAATCAGCGACATCTTCTTCTTGTCCTGCATCGATAATTTGACGGCGTATGCGGCGTGTTTTTTCAAACATGTCATATAATGCATCTCCGTCACCCCAACGTATAGCACGTTGGAGCGCCGTTAGGTCTTCGCTAAAACGACCGAGCATTTCAAGCACGGCTTCTTTGTTATTTAGAAAAACATCGCGCCACATAGTTGGGTTTGAAGCGGCGATCCGTGTAAAATCACGAAAACCGCCAGCTGAAAATTTAATAACTTCAGATTTAGTCACTTCTTCAAGGTCATGGGCTGTACCGACAATATTATAAGCGATAAGATGAGGGACATGGCTGGTGATGGCGAGAACTTTATCGTGGTGCGCGGCGTCCATGATTTCAACATTACTGCCCAGTGCTTCCCAAAAGGTGGAAAGTTTTTCTACTGCATCTTTATCCGTATTTTTTGCCGGAGTTAAAATGGCCCATCGGTCATGAAAAAGGCTTGAAAAACCAGCGCGAGGTCCTGATTGCTCTGTTCCTGCAACAGGGTGAGCAGGGATAATATGTACGCCTTCACATATATGTGGGCAAAGCATATCAAAAACGGCGCTTTTGATACTTCCTACATCCGTTAAAGTGGCGCCTTTTTTCAGATGATGACCAATGGTTTCTGCAATTGAAGAATATGCACCAACTGGTGTTGCAAGAATAATAAGATCGGCGTCCTTAACAGCGTCCATAAGATTATCTGATAACTGGTCCACCAGCTTTAATTGTATAATAGGTTCTTGTGCAGCAGGGTTGGTGTCAAATCCAGTTAATTTCCCTGATAGTGATTTTTCTTTAATACCACGCGCAAGTGATGAACCGATAAGACCCATGCCGATTATTGTTATTTTTTCGTATAAGGCCATTTTACGCTTCCATAAATTCTTTAAATAAGGCGATAACCTGTTGGTTCTGCTGTTCTGTACCGACAGTTAACCTAAGGCAATCATCTAAATCTTCACCGCTATAATATCTTAAGATGTAGCCATGATTTAGTAAATAATCATTCGCCGCGCAAGCCGTTTTAATGTCACACTTAAATTTGATCAATATAAAATTTGTCACACTTGGAATGGCTTCAAGCCCTAGCTTAGAAAGTTCAGATGATAGCCATTTAAGCCATTTATTGTTAAAAGCAATAGCTTTTTTCTCAAACTGATCGTCGTTCAGGGCGGCGACACCGGCGACTTGGGCGCTGCTCGGGACATTAAACGGATCACGTACTTTATCCAGTGTATCTGCAATTTCTTTACAAGCATAACCCCACCCTAAACGCAGGGCGGCAAGGCCATATAATTTTGAAAATGTACGTGTCATTAATATATTGGTTGAGCGCTCTACAAGATCAATTCCTGCGTCATAATCATCTTGTTCGACAAATTCTGCATACGCTGCGTCTAACACGAGTAATATATTATTCGGTACGTTTTTCCATAAACGTTCGACTTCTGATATGGGGATATATGTGCCTGTTGGGTTATTAGGATTGGCGAGGAATATTATCCGCGTTTTATCTGTTATAGCGTTCAATATATTATCGACATTTGCCGTATAATTTACATCCGCTACTTCAATAGGTACGCCGCCAACTGACTTGGTGGCGATAGGGTACATGGAAAAACTGTGTGATACATAAATTACTTCATCGCCAGGATTTATATAAGCACGACAAGCGAGCTTTAATATTTCATCCGAACCAACGCCGCAAACAATTCGGCCCGGATCAATATCATATTTTAAAGCAAGCGTTGATCTAAGTTCATTATAAGTAGGATCAGGATAACGGTGTAGATTTGTCGCCGCTTCCTTGTAGGCTTTCATAGCCATAGGGCTCGGTCCTAAGGGGCTTTCATTTGCGGATAATTTAATAGGATTCTGAGCATGAACTGTCTTTGATATACCAACAGAATATACATTTAAATCTTTAATCCAGCTGTGTGTTTTTGGCCCGCTCATTATTTTACCTTAGTGTTTTGGTCTTAAATCGTATTAATGCTATGGTTTTGATCTACACGTATATGAACTTCATAACCACAAAAAAATATCAATTATCGGCTATTTTGGGATATTTTATGGGTGAAAATGCAAAGTTTTGTTGACTTCATCTGGTGCTAGAGTAGAAAACTAACATATTGAATTAATTAATTTATAAGAAAAGTTATGACAGAAGAGACAGATATCAATGTGAATGATGATGGTTTTGCCGAGGTGGTTACCTTAGGCATAAATAACCCGCTCTGTCTTTCGTCGGGTGAAACACTTTCGCCCTTTAAGGTTGCTTATAAATGTTGGGGTACTTTAAACGTTGATAAATCAAATGCTATTTTAATCTGCCATGCGTTGACAGGTGATCAATATGCTAGCGGGACAAACCCTCTGACCGGAAAAGAAGGTTGGTGGCCAAAATTAATTGGTCCTGGTCTACCGGTTGATACGGATAAATATTTTGTAATTTGCACGAATGTTCTGGGGTCATGTAGCGGCAGTAGTGGACCTATGGACGAAAACCCAGTAACGGGTAAACCTTATGGTCTGGATTTTCCAGTGATTACAATTTCCGATATGGTTGAAGCACAAGTGCGCCTTATTGATCATTTAGGCATTGATAAATTATTTTCAGTTATTGGCGGTTCCATGGGGGGAATGCAGGTAATGCATTGGGCAGTGTCCCATAAAGAACGTGTGAGAACGGCGATACCAATTGCTTCTACGTGGCGGCATTCTGCGCAAAATATTGCTTTTCATGAAG
>JABIPV010000226.1 GCA_018699075.1 Kordiimonadaceae bacterium
CAAACGGCCCCAGACCTACCTATCGTCGAGCCAAAATCACATGGCATAATCGGCAAGTACCGAACGGAGATTTTGTCAGGATTAACCGTGGCACTTGCGTTGGTACCAGAAGCTGTGGCCTTTTCCTTTGTTGCGGGAGTACATCCTCTTGTGGGGCTTTATGCGGCCTTTATTGTTGGCTTAATTACAGCGGCAATTGGTGGCCGCCCAGGTATGATTTCCGGTGCTACAGGCGCTCTTGCTGTTGTAATGGTTGCTCTTGTTGCAACACACGGTGTTCAATATTTATTTGCAACTGTCGTTCTTATGGGAATATTGCAAATATTAGCTGGTATATTTAAGCTTGGTAAATTCATAAGGATGGTCCCTCACCCTGTGATGTTGGGTTTTGTAAATGGCCTTGCGATCGTTATCTTTCTTGCCCAGCTTGGACAATTTAAATTTGAAAACGATATGGGCGTTCAAGAATGGATGAACGGCCTACCTTTATTGTTAACTCTCGGGCTTGTTGTGTTAACCATGGCTGTAATCTGGGGCGGACCAAAAATAATCCGTAGCATCCCAGCCCCCCTTCTTGGCATATTAGTAGTATCATTAATTGTTATTGGTTTTGATATTGATGTACCACGCGTAGGAGATTTAGCATCTATTAGCGGCAGCCTCCCTGATTTCGCTATTCCTATGGTGCCGTTCACTCTAGAAACACTTTATATAATATTGCCTTTTAGCTTCATTCTTGCGGCAATTGGCCTTATTGAATCCCTCCTTACTTTAAATATGGTTTCAGAAATGACAGAAAGCCACGGTGGGGCTAGTCGTGAATGCGCCGCGCAAGGCATTGCCAATGTTGTAACTGGTTTTTTTGGTGGCATGGGTGGTTGTGCTATGATCGGACAAAGCATGATCAATGTGAAGTCCGGCGGACGGACACGATTATCTGGCATATCAGCCGCTTTGTTTTTGCTGGCGTTTATTCTTTGGGCTTCTGGTCTTATTGAGCAAATACCTGTCGCTGCTTTGGTTGGCGTAATGTTCATGGTGGTGATTGGAACTTTTGCCTGGGGCAGTTTAACTATATTGCACCGTGTACCACGTCACGATGCTTTCGTTATTATTCTGGTTACGTTCGTAACCGTATACAGCGACCTTGCCGTTGCTGTTGTCGTTGGTGTGATTGTATCTGCGCTTGTATTTGCATGGCGTGCGTCTAAGCGCGTTTTCACCACTTCAGCGGTAAATAAAAAAGGACAAAAAGTATATTTAATCAGAGGACCATTATTTTTCGGCAGCACCGCAAACTTTCAAGATATGTTTGATCCAAAAAATGATCCTTCTGATGTCGTTATTGATTTCATGAACAGTCGCGTCTGGGATCATTCCGGCTTACAAGCCATTGAAACATTGGCTGAACGTTACGCCCGCCATAAAAAAACCGTGCATTTCCGCCACCTAAGTCATGATTGTAAAGTTTTACTGCATAATGCCGGCAGTTTCGTCGAAGAAATGCCTGCGGAAGACCCAGATTACGGTATTGCGGTTGATTATGACGAGTATAACGAAGACGCCTAAAAGCTAGGCTTCTTGACATTTCCCTACATAATGTGATTACATAACATTATCACATCAAGGGAGAGTACAATGGACAGAAGAAAATTCTTAGCATATGTCGGCGGTGCGGGGGCCCTAGCAGCAATGAATGCCAATCAAAAGGCGGATGCGCTCGAACAAGCAATGGGCGATGAACTTGAAGCAACCAGAAAAGGTAAATCCGCATATTGTCGCGCTTATGGCGCAGATAACAGTTGGGAACGCGGACCGCGTATTCCAGGTCAATTAAGTCATATGGGACATGACCCCCGACTTGAAAAAATGTCTGATAAACCAACCCTGATTGAATATTTCGATAAACGTATCGGTCACAATAGCCATTTATTACAAAGTGCGAGACTCGCAAAAATTAATGGCCTTCCTGAACATATGGTACTCGCTTGTCTTCTTCATGATATCAGTGTGGTTGGATATATTAATTCGGACCATGGCTATTATGGATCACAACTAATTGCACCTTATGTTACCGAAGAAGTAACCTGGGCGATTAAATATCACCAATCATTACGCTTTATTCCTGATGAAGATGTGGGCTATCCGTATCCTGAGGCATATATCCGTATGTTTGGTGAAGATTTCAAACCAGACCCATATATTTTTAAAGATGCTGAATATGCGCGTAATCACAAATGGTATATGTCCGCACGCCAAATTTGCATAAATGATGTATATTCGTTTGATCCAAATGTAACTGTAAGTCTCGATGATTTTAAAGAAATTATTGGTAGACATTGGAAAGACCCTGAAGAAGGTCTTGGATTTGATGGAAGTTCATCTGCACATATGTGGCGGACCATGAATATGCCCAGCAATTCACTATAAAAAATTCGCTTTAAAGTATAAAATTTTCAAAATTTGTAATTTAATTAATTTTGGATTACTGTAACATTATCGCTATTATGATAATGAATGGATTGCTACATATAAATATTTTAACAGGGAGGAATAAATGGACTTAATCGATAGGCGTACTTTTATTGCGTCCGTTGGCGGTGCAGCAGCACTGGCAGCAATGGATGCAAATCAAAAGGCCGATGCATTAGAACAGGCAATGACTGATAAACTGGATGTCATAATGAAGCCGGCCATTGCCACCACCTACCGACAGAGCCATCAAAACCAACGTCGCAAAGAAGGCGAAGTTTATCACATGGGTCATGATCCTCGCCTCGAAAAAATGTCTGACAAACCAACATTGCTAGAATATTTTGATAAACGAATTGGTCATTCCAGTCACCTTTTACAATCTGCGCGCCTCGCGAAAATTAATGGCCTTCCTGAAAAAATTATACTCGCCTGTTTGTTGCACGATATTAGTGGTGGTGTGTTTATTAAAACCGATCATGGCTATTACGGTTCACAGCTCGTCGCCCCATATGTAGATGAAGAAGTCAGCTGGGCAATAAAATATCATCAATCATTGCGTTTTATTCCTGATGAAGAAGTCGGCTATCCGTATCCGGAAGCTTACATCCGTTATTTCGGTGAAGATTTCAAACCGGAACCCTATATTTTCAAGCATGCTGAATATGCCCGAAATCATAAATGGTATATGACCGCGCGTCAAATTTGCATCAATGATGTTTATTCGTTTGATCCAAATGTCGTGGTTAAATTAGAAGACTTCCACGACATCATTGCCCGAAATTGGAAAGA
>JABIPV010000030.1 GCA_018699075.1 Kordiimonadaceae bacterium
GATTTGCCAATAGCGGCACGGTGAGAACGACCAAGTGGGGCGTTTTCTAAATTCTTTACTGTCCATCCAGGGCGTTTCGCGCAAGGACCGGACGAGAACAGCGGTGAAGCTGGCTTCTTTTCTGGTAACATAATGTTTTCTCCTATTCCTTCCAGAATAGCTGACACCTCGTTGGGGAGGGTTAGCCCACGGCGGAATATAGAGAGCTACATCAAGAAGTCAAGCAACAGAATTTTTAAAAAAATAATGCTTTAATTGCGGGCTGTTACGGGGCCAGATGGACCATCAAAAGCAATCCTATACATTTCGCTATCCTGGTGAAAAGTATGGCTCTTAACTTTACCATCCAGCTTTAAATTTACAGTATTACTTTGATCATCAAACAGGTCCATTAATATCCTATCCACGATTACAAGTGACTGCTGTCCTTTGGTTAAGGGTGCTTCTTGATAAACAAAAATATCATTTAGGGTCACTTCTACGGCTATCCACGTCAGGGGAATTTGAGCCCCCGTTGGGTCGTATATTGCAAAAGCCTGCATGATATATTCTTTTAGAAACGACTCGATGACGCCGTCTTCTAGCTCCCCATTACCGCCTTGGTATTGGCGCAATAAGTCTTCTATATCATGGGTAAATATTCGGTGGGTTATTTCAATGGTCCCTTTAGCGGATTGCATATCCACTTGCGAAAAGCTCGCATAGAAACGATGAGCGTGACTAATATTTGCCACGCTCATCATCATTAATATCACTAGAAATTTAGATATACTTCTTAAGATCACTATTTATATTCTTCAACTAGCTTCTCGAAGTTTGACGCAGATTTTTCCTTATTATCGGCATCTTCTTCATCATTTTCTTTCTTATAGTCTTCCAGAGATTTAACTTCTTTGTTGTTTTCTTTCATCATATCACGGCGATCACGTGCTTTTTCTTTTACCAGATCAAAGCGCGAAGAATTAATGCGGCGTGGATAAAAGTTATTATCCATATTCGCATCAGCCGTTTCATATTTTGGATCAAGAACAACTGAAGCTACTTCTTTATCCGTAACAATCATTTTAGTAACGCTATCATAGTTTAACTTCCAAATTTCAGCCGGAATACGGTGCTCTTCTTTTGTGCCATCCGTGAATTCAAGTTCCACATAAAGCGGCATTAAAAGCCCGCCTTTGTTGCTGAAATCTAGCATATAAATATTGCTATCATCTTTAAGCATTTCAATCTGCCAACCTTCAAGGCCGGCGATTAGCTTATTATATTTATCTTTCTGTTCATTAGTAACGGTAAACTCATCGTTATCATTATAGAAATCTTTGATGGTTGGAAATTCATCAACACGTTTTGGAAGATCATCATTGCTGAAATAACTAGGATGAGTTCTTTTTTCCATTTCCTGATTACGCTTGAATGCTTCTTCAATTTCAGGATCTTGTGTATTAATATTAAAATGACGTACATTATCAAGGGAAATATCCACATGATCTGTGGTATAGAACCACCCACGCCAGAACCAATCTAGGTCAACTCCACTCGCATCTTCCATGGTACGGAAGAAATCAGCTGGTGTTGGGCGTTTAAATTTCCAACGCTGAGCAAATTCGCGGAAAGCAAAATCGAAAAGCTCATGCCCTAAAATACTTTCACGTAGAATATTAAAAGCCGTAGATGGTTTCGCGTAAGCATTATTACCTTTTTGAATAACCGATTCAGCATTGCTCATGATCGGCACCTGATTAGTACTGGTCATATAATTAGTAATATTTCTTGGGTCAATTCGGCCAAGTGGATAATCATCTTTCCACTCTTGGTGGGCTAAGTTCTGTACGAAAGTATTCATACCTTCGTCCATCCATGTCCATTGGCGTTCATCAGAGTTAATGATCATAGGGTAATAATTATGACCTACTTCGTGAATAATCACACCAATAAGACCGTGTTTTGTACGGCGGCCATATGTTCTTGTGCCATCGTCATGGGTAGTAGGACGCGCGCCATTAAACGATATCATTGGATATTCCATACCGCCGATTGGGCCATTAATTGAAAGGGCCACAGGATACGGATATGTTAATGAGTATTTATTATAAACTTGTAATGTATGCATCACTGCCTGGGTTGAAATATCAGACCATAATGGCTGCCCCGCCATAGGATAATAAGACATGGCCATAACAGTTTTACCATTTTCCTTCATCCTGTAGCCCATAGCATCCCAGATAAATTTACGGGAAGATGCAAATGCAAAGTCGCGTACATTTTCTGCTTTATAATGCCATGTTTTTGTTTCCTCCGAGCGGGTCTTTTCGTTTTCGACCGCTTCTTCCGGTGTAACAATAAACATTGGTACAGAAGCCGTGCGTGCTTCGATCATGCGATCTCTTTGTGCTTGTGTTAGAACTTCAGCATCATTTTGAAGTTCACCTGTCGATGCAACAATATGATCGGCCGGCACTGTTATAGAAACATCATAATCACCAAACTCAAGCGTAAATTCGCCGCTTCCTTGATATTCTTTATTATGCCATCCTTCATAATCTGAATAGGCGGTAACGCGTGGGTACCACTGGGCAATCTCATAAATCATATTATGATCACGAGGAAAGTATTCATATCCTTGACGGGAAAGTTTAAACTTCTTCGCGTTAGGGATATTATACCACCAGTCGATAGAAATTTCCGTCATTTGTCCTGCTTGCAATGGCGTTTCTAAATCAACTCGCATCAATGTTCCGACGGTAACACTGTCAAGGCTTGCACCACCGCTATCTTTTAACGCCGTCACTTTATAACCACCATCGAAGGTTTGTTCATCCACATGCTTGCGGAAGCGCTCCATGGTCATGCCTTTTGAGCTTTTCGGCGTCGTACGGCTGGCTTGATCCATTGATTGTGGCTCGAAACGGTTTTGATCCATTTGAAGCCAAATATATTTGAGGGCGTCCGGTGAGTTATTATGATAAGTGATCGTCGCAGAACCCGTTAAGGTTTGTTTTGCATCATCAAGGGTTATATCGATCTTATAATCCGCCTGCTGCTGCCAGTATTCGTGGCCGGGAGCACCCGATGCTGTTCGGTATACATTTGATGTTGGTAGATATTCATTAAGTTGGCGAAATTTATCGTTCACTTGTTCAATAGTTTGAGCATTAAGTGATCCAGTGAATATTATTCCACCTAATAACCCAAAAAGCGCTGATCTTAAATTCAACATAATAAGAATTCCCCTTACTAAAAGCCTATAATTAATTTTTTATAGATGGGATACTATATATTATTGACGTTTTAGTCTAGTAAGCTTTTAGTCTATATCCACAAGGTGATTTAGGGGACCACATCCACTGCCAAAACCAGGGGCTTGTTCCAGCGCTTTATGAACGAATTTATGCGCACGGTTTATCGCCTCTTCCAAAGGAATTCCTTGTGCAAGTCCTGTGGCGATACCCGATGCTAATGTGCACCCAGTGCCGTGATTATCCTTACCCAGCACCCGTAAAGATGAAAAGATTTTTTCTGTAGTTGGCGTCACCAAAAGGTCCGTTAGAATATCCCCTTTTAAGTGCCCACCTTTAATCAATACCGCTTTAGGGCCCATTTTTAATAATTTATAGGCCGCTGCACGCATATCATCCATATTTTTAAGAAGATCAGAATTTGTTAACTTTGCTGCTTCAGCTAAATTCGGTGTGAGTATAGTTGTTATGGGTAAAATTTCATCAATAAGGGCATTTATACTATGTGGTTTTAAGAGCATATGCCCACTAGTTGACATCATCACGGGATCTACAATTAAAGGGATAGGAGAGCTGTGATTCTTTAATACTTTAGCAACAGATTGAATAATATCCGGCGCCATAAGCATACCCGTTTTCACAGCATCAACACCAATATCACCAAGTACAGAAGCGATTTGTGCTTGAACTATATTGGCCGGAATAGGATAAACATCACTAACCATATTGGTATCCTGTACCGTGATTGCCGTAATTGCCGACATGGCATAAGAACCAAGAGAAGATATTGTTTTAATGTCCGCTTGAACGCCTGCTCCGCCGCTCGAGTCAGAACCGGCTATGGTGAGTACTCTTCCCTTCATATATCAATCACTTTGTGTTGAAGCTTGAACAGAAGCCACTATATCATTTGCGACGTTGGTAATTATATTATCATCTTCGCCTTCAACCATAACTCTAATCAAGGGCTCCGTACCCGATTTTCGGATCACGACACGTCCATTACCATTCAGGCTACTTTCACCATCACGAATTGCTTGTTTTACGTTTTTGCTTTTTAGAGGATCAATGTCTTCATTATAGCGGACATTCTTTAGTAACTGCGGGTAAGGTTTGAATAATTTAAATAAATTGCTTACCGGTCGACCTTTTTCTGTTAATACGGCTAGAACCTGTAGTGCTGCAACCAAACCGTCTCCTGTTGTATTGAAATCACTTAAAACAATATGACCGGACTGTTCCCCGCCAATATTACAACCCATTTTTTGCATCGCTGCAACTACATATCGGTCTCCAACGCCTGTACGTTCTAAGCGTAAGCCGATAGATTCCATATATTTTTCAAGGCCAAGATTAGACATAATCGTTGCCACAAGTGCATCACCTTTTAATTGGCCTATTTCGTGCCAATTTGTGACGATGGTAGCCATAACCTGATCACCATCAATAATTTTTCCATTTTCATCGCAAATAATTAGTCGGTCAGCGTCACCATCAAGTGCGATCCCAATATCAGCCCTAGTTTCGATAACTTTATCGCACATCGCTTTAGGGCTTGTGGAGCCACAATGATCATTAATATTCGTACCATTTGGCGATGCGCCGATTGTTATTACCTCAGCGCCCAGTTCCCAAAGTACACTCGGTGCCGTTCTATAGGCAGCCCCATTGGCACAATCAAGAACAATTCTTAGGCCATCAAGACGCAGATGTTTAGGAAACGTATTTTTTGCAAATTCGATATACCTGCCAACGGCATTGTTAAGCCGTTGTGCGCGTCCTAAGTCTTCTGAAGCGACAAGATGTTGATCATAACCGTTGTCCATTTTCTTTTCGATTTCAAGTTCGATATCATCAGAAAGTTTATTTCCGTCAGGGCCAAAAAGCTTAATACCATTATCACGAAATGGGTTATGTGAAGCTGTTAACATCACACCAAGATCTGCGCGTAATGACCGAACTAACATTGCTACAGCAGGGGTTGGCATTGGTCCTAAAAGAACCACATCCATCCCCATAGAAATAAAACCTGACGTAAGTGCTGGCTCAAGCAAATAACCGGAAAGTCGAGTATCCTTACCAATTACAACGCGATGCTTATGTTCACCGCGGGTGAAATGTCGCCCAGCAGCCATACCTACACGCATGGCAATTTCTGCTGTCATTTTTCCTTCGTTCGCTGTGCCGCGAATACCATCTGTACCAAAATATTTTCTAACCATATTATTCCGTCATTTCATTCATGGTAATTCTTAATATTTAGGGTATAGCAAAAGTATGTTAATGGAAGCTGAATATCCAAAGAAATATTTTTTAAATTTGGCCGATTGCATTCCAAACAGAAAACGCTTGATTAGCTTCTTCCACATCATGGACGCGAATTATTTGAGCCCCCTGATCAAGACATACTTGTGCGGCAGCGATTGAACCTGCAATTCTCTTTTCAGGAATTTCAGTAGATGAGATTTCGCCAATGAAACTTTTTCGCGAGACACCTAACAAAAGCGGCACACCCAATCCGTGAAATATTGATAAATTATTTATGATTTGTAGGTTATGTGAGACGGTCTTTCCAAAACCAATACCCGGATCAACGATGATTTTATCACGAGAAATTCCAGCATCAATACAAAAATCAATGCGGCCTTTAAGATAATCATATATATCCAAAATCACATTTTCATATTCAGGACTATCTTGCATAGTTACAGGACTACCCTGCGCATGCATAAGAACAACAGGTACATGCGTTTTTCGGACAACTTCAATATTTTCAGGGTTGTGGCTTAAGGCACTAACATCATTTATAATTTGCGCACCGGCATCTACTGCCTCTTGCATGACTTCAGCATTTCTAGTGTCGATGGAAAGGATGGCGTTTTTGCCAGATAAACTTTTTATTATAGGAAGAACTCTTTTTTTTTCACTCTCAATCGAAACTGGCTTGGCACCAGGCCGCGTAGATTCACCACCGATATCAATAATATCTGCACCTGCGTCAATCATTTTTTGGGCATGACTTAGCGAAACATCAAAATCTTCAAATAACCCCCCATCAGAGAAACTATCCGGAGTAATATTCAGTACAGCCTGTATAATCGGTTTCTTCCAATTGACCACAAGACCGTTATTTAACATCAGAGACGGGCGTGGTTTTTTGATATTCTCAATTAATCTACTAAGATTATCCTGTTTATCAGATGGAAGGCCATCTAAGTATTTCCTTAGACCTTCTACAGATACAATTTCCTGCTGAATTCCTTTTCCTGTCCTTGTGATAATTTTTAGTGCTGAAAAATATATATTACCACCCGCAAGACATTCAAAATGTTCCCCAGACGCAGAACAGCCCCTGAGTAAACCCAAGGGCTGGACATAATAATTACTTTGTTTCATTAGCTCTGCCAATTAAATGGTTAGCTTTCTGGAACTGGGTCAGAACCTAGATTATCGTTCTTATCCTTAGATTTTTTTGTCGGCGGAACCGAACTCGTTGGTTTAGTATCCGGCTCATAATCTTTAAGGTCTTTTTTAACTTCTTTACCGCTAAGCAAATCATTAATTTCATCACCGCTTAAAGTTTCATACTCTAAAAGTCCTTTACCAATAATATGGAGGTCATCAATATTATCTTTAAGAATTTTTGTAGCTCTTTTGTATGCACTTTCAACAATTTCACGAATTTCTTCATCAATGATTTTTGCTGTTGCGCCAGATACATTTTGGCTTTGTGCCACAGAATGACCTAGAAAGACTTCTTGTTGATTTTCACCGTATTCTAGTGGGCCCAGTTTTTCACTCATGCCCCACTGAGTAACCATGGCGCGTGCCATTTTCGTAGCATATGAAATATCAGAAGATGCTCCGGAAGTTACTTTATCGTGGCCAAATATAAGTTCTTCAGCAACGCGCCCACCCATAGCAACTGCAAGGTCAGCATGCATTTTTTCACGGCTCATGGATAAAGCATCATGTTCCGGAAGACGCATCACCATACCTAGTGCTCGGCCACGAGGAATAATCGTCGCTTTATGGATCGGATCGGATGCAGGAGAATGAACAGCAACCAACGCATGTCCACCTTCATGATATGCCGTTAACTTACGCTCATCTTCGGTCATTACCATTGAACGGCGTTCTGCGCCCATCATCACTTTGTCTTTTGATTGTTCAAAATCTTCCATTCCGACAACACGTTTACCTTTACGTGCGGCAAGAAGAGCTGCTTCATTAACAAGGTTTGCTAAATCTGCGCCAGAAAAACCCGGTGTTCCGCGCGCAATAATACGTGGCTCAACGTCCGCACCAAGTGGTACTTTTTTCATGTGAACTTTAAGAATTTTTTCACGACCTAAAATATCAGGGTTTGAAACCACTACTTGACGATCAAAACGTCCCGGACGTAATAACGCTGGATCAAGTACATCCGGTCTATTTGTAGCCGCAAGAAGTATAACACCTTCGTTAGCTTCAAAACCATCCATCTCCACAAGTAGTTGGTTTAACGTTTGTTCGCGCTCATCGTTACCGCCGCCAAGACCGGCTCCACGGTGGCGACCAACCGCATCAATTTCATCGATAAATATAATACATGGCGCATTGCTTTTACCTTGTTCAAACATATCGCGTACACGGCTTGCACCAACACCCACAAACATTTCAACAAAGTCTGAACCAGAGATTGTAAAGAACGGCACGTTAGCTTCACCTGCAACAGCGCGCGCTAACAATGTCTTACCAGTACCCGGAGGGCCCACAAGTAAAGCTCCTTTTGGAATAACCGCACCAAGGCGTTGATATTTACTTGAATCTCTTAAAAATTCGACGATTTCTTCTAATTCTTCTTTCGCTTCTTCAATTCCCGCTACGTCTTCAAATGTTACACGGCCAGACATTTCATTTAAGAGCTTGGCTTTAGATTTACCAAATCCCATAGCTTTGCCGCCTCCGCCTTGCATTTGGCGCATAAAGAAAATCCAGATACCAATTAAAATAATAAACGGCAGTATATTAAAGAGGAAAGCCATGAAAATATTATTTTCTATAGGCTTAGCGTTAATATTAACGCCTTTTGCAGAAAGTTTGTCTATCAATGTCGCGTCGTCAGGTGCGTATGTTTGGAATGTTTGCCCATTTGTCATCTGACCCGCTACATTATTTTCCTGGATGGTGACACTGGTAATAGTTCCTGTATCAACCCCCGTCAAAAATTCGGAGTAAGAAATTTCCTGGCGATTATCAGAACCCGCAGGCCCTTTAAACGCACTGAAAAGAGCGAGAAGTAAGATTAAAATTATAACCCAAAATGCAAAATTACGTTTCATAATGTCTACGCGTTAAACCTTTATGTTAAAGTACAAATTATTAAAATATTCATTGTTTCATATTTATAAGATAGGTTCGATTTAATTTGAAACAAGTAAAACACTCATATTAATTCTTAATATTAGCCTTTTTTATCAAAAATCTACACATTTCTATGGATTATTTTTCAATGTTGCCGAAAAGCCGTTTAATTTAGGCATGCCGATTTCTAGGGCCAATTTTTCAGGCAACATTACTTTTCCTTCATCATTAATTTGACACGGTAAAGTCGGCATTATCCGTTTACTTAATATAGAATGACCAAAATAAGTGTTCAATTTATCTTTGATTTCGGGATATTCTTGCTTTAATAAAATTAGTGTCTTTTGGCTGAAACAATGAATATTTTCAGTTTTATTTATAAAAAATCTGTTATCCCACAATACTAGTTCCGTATCCGAAACGTTAATTCTAGAATCTATAGAATTTTCTTCTCGTGCAAATATAAATTCATTCTTTGATAATGAGAAAACAATACATCCTAACAATGTTTGCCCTGAAAAAGTATCTTGTTTTAAATTCTCATATAAAGAATTCAACTTATTATGGCGGGGAGCATATTGACCACCACTGGTATATTGTAGTATTTTACTCAGCAAACGTAGCGATATTTCCTCATGTAGTTTTTCATTAAAATTTGCCTGCAATGTCGCAAAACCAAGCTCGTGATAACTTACATATTCCGATTCGGCTTTTTCAGTGAGGTCCTCTAGTAAAGAACGAACACGCCTCATACGCTGAGAAGTAAGGGAAAGTCGCGCACTATTTAAGCCATCAATATTTGATGATTTAAGTAACGATCTTATTTTAATGCGGGTAAAATTTTCATTTTGATTACTAGGGTCTTCAACCCAATCCTGTTGCCATATTTTTAAATTTGCCATTAGCCTCGATTTCGCAATATCAAGTAATGGGCGACAAAGCACAGGAAAATTAATAGAATTACCATTTACAGGAAAGTCTGCCTTTTCTTCCATTGCTGAAAGCCCGTCGACGCCACTTCCTCTAAATAAACGAAGCAAAAAGGTTTCCGCCTGATCGTCTTGATGGTGAGCTAGGCATAAATAATCTACATTATTTTGCACACACCAATTTCCCATAAGTTTATAACGCGCTTTGCGGGCTTCATCCTGTATATTAGTTGTCGGTTTGTCGCCCTCCCATGAAAGAATATGATGGGCAATGGATACCTCCGCTAGCCATTTGCCTACTTGTTCTGCTTCTGTATGAGAATTTTCCCTTAATCCGTGATCAACAGTTAAAGCCGTCAGATTAATCCCTTCTGACGCACACCATGCTTTCAAGAGCAAACATAATGCCATGCTATCGCCACCGCCAGATACGGCAACCGCTATATATTTAGTGGCGCCCAAATTCAAGGCAGCCATAAGATTATGAAACTCGTCAGATGTTAAGGGAGAAGGCTCAATCTCTTCCTCTAACTGCATCCGGCTTTTCTTTCCTCTGCCGCACGCATTCTTGTATTTTCAGTGCTGTCAGGAAAACGGGCATCCAGTTCGCGATAAACTTCGCAGGCCTCGCCTTTTTCACCAAGGTTATTAAGTGACATACCTACTTTTAACAAAAAGGCAGGTGCCTTTGTGCTCTCTGGGTATTTGCTCATGCCTTCAAGAAATGTTCTAGTGGCTGAATTATAATTACCACGGGCATAATATGTTTGGCCAAGCCAATATTGTGCATTTCCTGCGAGAGCATCTGCAGGATGGTCTTTTAAAAACTGAAGTAAACTAATTTCAGCTTCAACATAATCACCGCCAGATACAAGACTGTAGGCTTGATCATATTGTTGTTTAGGCGTGCTTGTTATTGGCATTGGTGGTGGTGTAAATGAGGAAGAAGGGCCACTGGCCACAGCACGCGTACCGCCACTAGTGCCACCGCGTTCCATTTCAGAAAGACGAAATTCGTAATCTTTTTCCATCGATTCCACTTTTCTGGCCATGGTATCAACTTTAAAAGTTGACTGTTCAATCATTCCCGTCAAATCTCGAATTTGGATTTCAAGCTCAGAAATTCTGATATTAATATCTGCAACCAAACCACCTTCTGAACTACTAAGCTCTACGGGTGCAGCACCCGAAGCAGGCGCCGTATCGTTACCAGATTGAAATCTGCTTCCAGGGGTAAATACTCTTCTTTGAACCGCATTCAACTGCTTTTCAAGGGCTGTAAGGCGTTCTCTCGTACTCTGCGCAGAAGCCGGACCAGACGTTGATATCAAAATCACAGCTGACATAATCAGGGTAACTAAAAAGGCTATTTTGGCCTTTTGCGTCTGTAAATAAGTGTTCAACATTTAAAACTCCGATCTTTTTTCTGCTTTATAGTTTGTTAAAAAAAATGCCCGCGTGACAATAAACGTCGCACGGGCATCTTTAAAATAATTATAAATTAATTTACGCGTGTGTATCCGCGACGGTTTTTAGCATGATCGCTCATGTCTACCGGACGTTCTTTACCGAAGCTTACTGCGCGTACGCGTGAAGCCGGAACACCCATCGCAACAAGGTAGTTTTTCGCAGCATTTGCGCGACGATCACCAAGTGCCAAGTTGTATTCACGTGTACCACGCTCATCACAGTGACCTTCAACGATAACATTCACATTGTTACCTTTCATCCATTCCGCTTGTGCTTGAAGAATTGCACGTGCAGATGCATCAACATCATAACGATCATATGCGAAATAAACCATTGAACCTGCCATTCCGCCCATTACTGAATCAAGAGCTTCTTGTGATAGTGGGTCAATACGGCTAACAACTGGAGCAGGCGCAGGTGCAGGAGCAGGTCTTTCTGCTACTGGTGCTGGTGTGTTATCCATTACTTCTTCTTTTTTATTCGCACAGGCACTTAAAATAAGAGCCGCCCCGATCATAATTAAAAACTTTGCATAAAATTTATTTTTTAGCATTTAGTGGTCCTTCACTTTAATAAATATTTTTCTTTTTTTTCCAAAAACTCTCGCCATTCCCCATAAGAATTGACAAACACAAACAACTATACAATCGCAAGACCCATATAATTTAAACTGACTATAAACATAGATTGTCAAGGAATCAAGCAACATTCACAGACAATTAGCCATTAATTGTATCTATCTATTAATGGTGACCATGCAGGGTCCGATCCATCAAGGGGTGTTAAAACCTGTCTTTCGTTATATCCGGTCAAATCAATTGACCATAATTGGGTTTCTCCGCCCCCACCACGGTTATCGTATGGGTATTTTCTGTAATACATCAAAACACGGCCATTTGGTGACCATGTTGGTCCTTCTTCAAAGAAACTTTCTGTTAAAATCCGCTCCCCTGTTCCGTCCGGGCGCATAACACCAATATAGAATTTTCCCCCAGTTTGTTTCGTAAAGGCAATTAAATCACCACGCGGAGACCAAACAGGTGTCGCGTAATTGCCTGTCCCGAAACTGATCCGTTTGATATTTCTGCCATCATTATCCATTACATATAATTGCTGTGAACCACCACGATCCGAATTAAAGGTGATAAAACGACCGAATGGGGAATAACTTGGCGATGTATCAATTGCAGAATGTTTGGTCAGACGCGTTATTCTGCGCGTACTTAGTTCCATTGAAAAAAGGTCTGAATTGCCGTTATCCGCTTTTGACATGATCACTTTTTTACCATCTGGTGAAAAACGCGGCGCAAAAGTCATTCCTTCAAATTCACCAAGCATTTCTGATTTACCAGATTCAAGATTAAAAAGATAAACACGTGGTGTGTCATTATAAAATGATAGATAAGTTATTTCCTGCGATACAGGAGAAAAACGTGGGTTAAGGATCATATATGACCCATCGGTTAGAAATTTATGATTATACCCATCCTGATCCATAATCGCGAGGCGTTTGATGCGCTCTAAATAAGGGCCACTTTCGGCAATATAAACGACACGTGTATCAAAATATCCATCTTCACCGGTTAGACGTTTATAAATCGTATCGGCAATAACATGGGCAATACCGCGCCAATTATTTGGTGTTGTATAATAACGAAGACCCGTCATTTGTGTGCCGGCAAGAACATCCCAAAGACGGAAATCTATCTGAAAACGCCCATCTTCGATTAAATCAATTGTTCCCGTTAGTAGAGCCTGCGCACCAATTGAGCGCCAATTTGCAAATTGTGGGGCCGCGGCATTTGACGCACCTGAATTAATAAAGGCTCTGGGATCAATTGTATTAAAAAGACCGGATCGCTCAAGGTCGGCTGTAATAACTTGCGTGATTTGTTCGCCGATTTGCTGAACGGATCCACTGGCCGTCATTGCTTGATCGCTGCCGATCAGGTTTGTAAGTGCAATGGGAAGTGGATTAACATGTCCTTGATTAACATCAACGACAATAATCGCTTTTGATGGAAGTGTTGCCACCATAAAAGTCATAATTGTTAACAAAGCAATATGGATTATTCTCACACTCGTTCTCCAATAATATTATTCATTCTTTAACCCGCAAGCATGTCTTTAGGGTCAAAATTAATTTGCATTTCTTGCCATAAATCATATTTGTCTTTTGGCAACATATCATAAGGCGCACATTTTCGTACAGCACGAAGTGCACTTTCCGATGCAGTTCTAAAGGCACCCTCACTGACACCATTATCACGGGCACTATTTAATACTTCTGGCGTTCTGGCCAAATTACCATCAGGTGTCAAACGCATCGACACCGTCACTTTAAGATTACTGGCATCAATGGAGCCAGAAACAACATTCCAACAACCATTATCATAAATTCTTTTTCGAACCGCATCGGCAATACTGATGGTTTGAACCCTAAGGTCAAGCGCACTCATTTGCTGAGGTTGCTGTGCATATTTCTCAGCAAGTTTGTCGGTTGCTTTTGGTGCCGGTTCCACTTTATTAAGAAGTGCCGCAATGCGATCACTGCTAAAGCGGCTCGGTGGCCTTGGTTTAGCCTTAGGGGTAACCCGAGGTGCTGCTGCCCGCTTCACTGGTGCTTTCGGTTTAACTTTCGGTTTTTCCTGCTGCACTTCCAGCGGCATTGTTGAAGCCATTTTTGGTGGTGGTGGTGGCATTTCAACTGCACGTTCTACTTTTTTCGGCGGTTCAGGCTTATCTTTTTGCGGTTCTGGAATTTTCACCATTTCACGCACATTGGTGACATCAGAAATTTTGACCATCTCAACCGGAATAATGGTCATCGGGCGCACTTCTTCATAACGCATAAACGGGATATCAAGCATTGCAAAGGTCAGGACCGAGCAATGAAAAACAACCGATATGATGATAGGAGTGCGCAAATCTATTTACCTTTCCGTATCCGTAACAAGAGCCACACGGGAAAACCCGTTGCCATTAAGAAGCCCCATAACTTGCATCACACGACCATAACTAACCCCTTCATCACCATGAACATAAATGCGGTCTTCTTTACGATTTTCAAAAATTACCGTAATCCGAGCTATGAGCTGTTCAAGGTCAATTTCTTCATCCTGAAGATATAATGCTCCACCAGCATCAATGGTTATTGACAGAGGTGTATTGTTTTCCGGCAAATTATTCGCTTGCGAATTTGGTAGATCAATTGGCACGCCCACCGTAAGGAGTGGTGCCGTAACCATAAACACAACAAGAAGCACAAGCATCACATCAACAAAAGGCGTTACATTGATGTCGCTCATTTGTTTATGCCGCTTGGTTGAAAAACCTCCTCTGCGACCGGAGCCGCTACCGTGCATTTGCATTAGTTTTGTCCCTCATCCATTTGACGTGATAAAATAGTGCCAAATTCTTCGGCGAAACCTTCTAATCTGTTAGCATATCTGCCCAGATCGTTTGAAATGACGTTATAAGCAACAACCGCCGGGATCGCTGCAACAAGTCCCATTGCTGTCGCCGCAAGTGCTTCCGCAATACCGGGAGCCACCACTGCAAGCGATGAATTATTTGATGACGCGATTGATTGGAAACTATTCATGATCCCCCATACGGTACCAAACAAACCCACAAAAGGTGCCGTTGAGCCTACTGTTGCAAGCACGCTTAAATAATGTTCCAGTCTTTCCATTTCACGGCTAACTGTTACGTGCATCACACGATAAATTCGTTCTTGGGCACCCATAGCGATTTTGCCGGTTGAGCCGCCGGTTGAGCGTTGCCATTCACGCATGGCAGATACAAAAAGGATCGCTAGTGGATGATCCGGGTTATGACGGGTACGTTCATAAAGATCTTCCAAGCTGTTACCTGACCAAAATTCACTTTCAAATTGATCTGCGCTTTCACGAACTTCACGAAGCCTTTTTATTTTGTCATAAATAATCGCCCAGCACCAAACCGACGCGGCGAGCAAAATAATCATCACCGACTGTACGATAAAATCCGCTTGTGCAAACATTCCCCAAAGCGAAAAGTCAGGAACTGTCGTTCCTAAATCAATTGCCTCAATTGCTTCCACTGCACTTGTGTCTACGTCTTGTGCCATTCCCTTGTCCCACTAACTTTCTTATTAATTAAATTCAAATTTTTGTTTTATCGCTTTTGGTAATCTTTTTGTTTTACCGTCTTCGCCTATAACTGCGGCCTTAATAAGGCTTTCTACGATCGGTACTCCATCTTTTAATACCACTTGCTTCATTATAATACTGGCACCACCAAGCTTGATAATTTCTGTTTGTACATTTAACAGGTCATCAAAATGAGCAGCAGATTTATAATCAACTTCACAGCGCCGTACGACAAAACTTACATCATCGGGGTTGTTATACTTGAGCATCTCTTGTTGATCAATACCTAGTGCTCTAATCATTTCCGACCTTGCGCGTTCCATATATTTTAAATAATTGGCATAATAAACCACACCGCCCACATCTGTATCTTCATAATAAACACGAAGCGGAAAAATATGCTTATTCCCCTTCATAGTTCCAGAATGTGGCAAAATTTTAGTCATTGGTACTTTTTGTTCCATTATCCAGTAAATTTAGCTGAGAACTGTCAAAGTTTTTTGGTTTTTGTAGGCCCACATGTTCAAACGCTTGTGGTGAGAGCATGCGACCTCTTGAGGTACGCTGCACCAGACCCATTTGCATTAAATAAGGTTCAATAATGTCTTCAATAGCATCCCTTGGTTCACTTAGTGCTGCGGCAAGTGTTTCAATTCCTACCGGCCCACCACCATAACTTTCACCAATACATTTAAGATACTTATGATCCATGGCATCAAGGCCACGTTCATCGACTTCTAATCTTTTGAGCGCACTATCTGCGACATCAGCGGTCACAGGGCCGCTGCCACCAACAAGGGCAAAATCACTCACCCGGCGTAATAATCTTCCAGCAATTCTTGGCGTCCCGCGGGCACGCCGCGCAATTTCCATAGCCCCGTCTTTGGTCACTTCTACACCAAGCACACGCGCCGCACGGCTGACAATTTTTTCAAGATCATCCGGATCATAAAAGTTAAGCCGGGTCGGGATACCAAAACGATCACGTAAGGGGGTGGTTAGAAGCCCAGAACGTGTTGTCGCCCCGACAAGAGTAAAGGGAGGCAAATCAATACGCACAGACCTTGCCGCTGGACCTTCACCAATAATAAGATCAAGGTGAAAATCTTCCATCGCCGGATAAAGAATTTCTTCCACCGCCGGATTAAGGCGGTGAATTTCATCAATGAACAATATGTCATTTTCTTCTAAATTAGTCAGAAGTGCCGCAAGATCACCAGATTTTGAAATCACCGGCCCGGCGGTTGCGCGAAAATTAACGCCCAGCTCACGTGCCATAATTTGCGCGAGTGTGGTTTTACCAAGCCCCGGCGGACCAAAAAAAAGTACATGATCAAGAGCTTTACCGCGTGCTTTCGCCGCTTCGATGAAAACTTTTAAATTGTCACAGGCTTTACGCTGACCAATAAATTCATCAAGGGTGCTAGGGCGAATGGAGGCATCAAAATCACCTGAACGTTCTGATCCGCTGATTAATCGGTCTTCTTCATCGCTCATTTACCAAGCTCCTTAAGACCTAAACGGATTAATGTTTGTACATCATCTTCGCCACCATCAGCAAGAACTTTTGTCACCGCCATATAAGCTTCGGCCTGTTTATAACCAAGGTTCACAAGGGCGGAAATAGCATCTGCCATCGAATTTGATTTTGCAGGTTTACCATCATCACTTTGTGAAGGCGCAAAGGCAAATTTCGCGACTTTATCTTTTAGTTCATGAATTATACGGGTCGCCAGTTTCGGTCCCACACCCGTGGCCCGACCAACAACCGTTTTATCCTGTGCAGCAATAGAATTTGAAAGTTCATCAGGATCAATTGCTGAAAGAATAGCCAAGGCCACTTTTGCGCCCACACCTTGCACGGTTTGCACAAGGCGAAACCAATCTCTTTCAA
>JABIPV010000214.1 GCA_018699075.1 Kordiimonadaceae bacterium
AACAAATGGAGAAATTAAATAGCTAAGCGCCCAATGCAAGGACCCTCGTCTAAAAAAGGACCACGGGTCAACGAAGATATTCTTGATGATAAAGTACGTCTTATTGATGAAACAGGTGAAAACCATGGTGCTGTCGCCATAGATAAAGCCATAACTATGGCTAAAGCCGCAGGACTTGATCTGGTAGAAATATCTCCAAATGCGTCTCCCCCTGTTTGTAAAATTCTTGATTACGGAAAATATAAGTATGAGGCACAGAAAAAAGCCAGCCTCGCCCGTAAGAAACAGAAAACAGTCGATGTTAAAGAAATCAAACTTCGTCCTGGCATTGAAAAGCATGACTATGATGTCAAAATGCGCTCCATTGATAAGTTTTTAACCGCTGGCGATAAAGTCAAAGTTACTTTGCGTTACCGTGGCCGTGAAATGGCCCACCAAGAGATTGGTATGGATGTACTCAACCGGGTGCGCGAACAATTCGCCGAAGTAACTAAAATTGAACAAATGCCAAAAATGGAAGGCCGTCAGATGATCATGATCATCGCGCCTAAATAACGCATTAATTTCATTAGAACCGTTACAATTAATTTAATAAGAGTAGCTCCTTTCAGAGCTGCTTTTTTTATAATTTCGAGTCGCCAAAACATACCTGTTTTTAAGCCCTTGAAATTTAGGGGCTTTTGTTTTTTACACATTTTTGTGATATACTTTTTATAGTGCGCCCATTGGTAGCACCACACATTGCGCTGAATAGGGTCAGCTGAACTTTACAACGCAATTGCAAAAAGAAGCCCGCCGTACGTGGAAACACTCGGTGGGTTTTTTGTTGTCCTAAACCAACTTTGCCCCATTGGCCACAGGTCGTTCAGGCTGTGCGATGACAACGGCCCCATCCTCATCATAAAAACCTGTTAGTAGAAATTCCGATTTTATCGGCCCGATTTGCATTGGTGGAAAATTGACCACGGCGACAATTTGCTTACCGATAAGTTCTTCGGGTTTATAATGCACCGTGATTTGAGCACTGGATTTTTTAATTCCAAGTTCCTCACCAAAATCAACCCATACTTTATAAGCCGGTTTTCTTGCTTCTGGGAATTCTTCGGCTTTTACGACAGTGCCGATTTTTAATTCAACTTTAGTGAAATCATCCCAGGTTATTGTATTTGCCATAATTACTGTACCTTTTTAACGTCGTAGCCTTTTTCTTTAAGTAAATTCACCACACCATCAACGCCTATGAAATGGGCGGCCCCTGCTACAATAAATGTAGTTTGCTCTTTGGCGATTAATCCTTCAATGACCGGTATCCATTTATTATTACGGTCCAAAACGAGGGATTTAAACAGATCTTCCTGTTCCATCATCGGTGTTAGAAACACTTCAGTCATTTTTTCAGCATCTCCGCTTGCCCATGCCCCAACCATATCCTTAGTAATATTTGAAATATCTTTGAGTTCTTCCAAAGTGTCTACCAACATCTTTGTTTGAGTTTCAAGCGGATGATCCCAAATTGTGGCCAGTTGCGCTTCCAGAGTTTCCAGTTCAGATATTTTAACACCCCGTTGATCAGCAATGGTTTTAATATATTTATCAACGCCAGATTCTTGATCCCAGCCCTCTTTTTGAACGGCTGTAACAGAAAGCGAAATGGACACAAGCCACGGCTTAAAACTTTCAAATGCTGTAGCAGGAATTCCAAGTTCTGTCGCACGAGTACCCAATAGAGCATATTCTTCTAGGCTTAAATAATTGCGCAAGCTGTCCCCATCGGAGAAGATTCCTTGGGCACCAGATACCATACCCGCTTCGCGTTGTTTTTCCGGGGTCATGTTTACTTCAAACACGACCTCCTCAGCAGTATCCATTGCCTTTTCAATTATACCGCCATACCATTTCACTTCTGGTGATAATAAATGTACTGAACCCAGCATATAAGTTTTTGAATCACCCTTTTCAATCAGCCACACGGCAGGATGAGCGTTTAATGCTGTTTCTTGTGCAATACCCGATAGAGGAAATGCAATGACGACTAATACGAATAAAGCCCGTAGTTTGGTAGCAATCATAATATGATTCTTTCTTTAAATAAGACCTTGTTTAAAAACATAGTTAAAGTGCTTTTAAATTATGTCAACTTTAAGTAATAAATCCCTTAATAAAAAAGACTTACTATTATTGCCAATTAGGCTTGCAATCCGCAGAGAACCGAGCTATATACCGTTCCTCAGCGAGTGATATGGCTTGTAAGGGCATGCCTAATCATTCTGAAAGCGAGTCGGATAAAACCGATATTTAAATTAAAGGATAGCTAAATGCCCAAAATGAAGACGAAAAGTGGCGTCAAAAAACGCTTCAAACTTACCGCCTCAGGCAAAGTTAAGTCAGGACAAGCTGGTAAACAGCATGGAATGATCAAACGTTCAAACA